>JAJRBU010000260.1 GCA_028679315.1 Methanoregulaceae archaeon | reverse complement strand
ATGAGGCAATGGTTGGAGCCTGCACTCAAGTTATCGTAACTATTAAACCGGACCTTGTAGTTGTCGTTGAGGATAACGGACGGGGGATTCCGGTAGAAATACACCCTGCCACAGGCAAGTCAACTCTGGAAACAGTGATGACTGTTCTTCATGCCGGAGCTAAGTTTGGCGGGCAGGCATACGCAGTATCCGGTGGTTTGCATGGTGTAGGCGCATCTGTTGTCAATGCCCTCTCGAAATGGATGAAGGTGAGTGTGCGGCGCTACGGCAAGATCTGGGAACAAGAATACCGCCAGGGTATCCCGGTGGAACCAGTAAAAGCAGTCGGAGACTCCATCGATACGGGTACTACCGTGTCATTCCTAGCTGATGATGAAATATTCAATACCAACTCTTTCGATTTCGATACTATTAGTGAAAGATTAAGGGAATTAGCTTATCTTAATAAGGCGCTTAATATCAGGTTTGTAGATGAGAGACGTGACGAAGAAGTAAACTATTATTTCGAAGGTGGTATTTCCAGTTTTATACGTCACGTTAACCGCAATCGCGAAGTAACCAATAGTAATCCGATCTATATTACCAAGGCACAAAACAGCACGGTTGTCGAAGCTGCTTTGCAGTACAATGACGGATATGCCGAAACAATTTTCAGCTTCGCTAACTGTGTTAACACCATCGATGGCGGAACTCATCTCACTGGTTTCCGGTCTGCATTAACTCGGGTCTTAAACGATTATGCTCATAAAAACAAGCTTATCAAAGAGGATGAACCCAACCTGACCGGTGAAGACATCCGGGAGGGGTTAACAGCCGTCATCAGTGTAAAACTTTCTGAACCGCAGTTTGAAGGTCAAACTAAGGGCAAGCTTGGCAATCCGGAGATGAAAAGTATTGTTGAAAGTGCGGTATCCGATGGTCTGGCCTTATACTTGGAAGAACATCCGGACGACGCACGTCGCATTATCGATAAATGTCTTACAGTTGCGAAAGCTCGTGAAGCTGCCCGTAAAGCACGTGACCTCATCATCAGAAAGAGCAGCCTAGAAACCGGTACCTTGCCCGGTAAACTGGCTGACTGCTCCGAGAAAGATCCTGCTCTTTGTGAATTATACCTTGTCGAGGGTGAATCCGCGGGCGGCTCGGCTAAACAAGGTCGCAATCGGCGTTTTCAGGCAATATTACCCTTGCGCGGTAAAATATTGAATGTCGAGAAAGCTCCGATAGATAAAATGTTAGCCCACGAGGAAATACGGGCGTTAATTACTGCTTTAGGAGCCGGTATCGACGAAGAATTTGATATGAACAAATTACGGTATCACCGCGTAATATTGATGTCTGATGCGGACGTAGACGGAGCTCATATTCGCACCCTTCTGCTTACCTTTTTTTATCGGCATATGGTCGAATTAATCAACGCGGGGCATCTATTTATCGCGCAGCCACCCTTATACCAGATCAAGACCAGGCAACAGTCTTTTTGGGTCTACTCCGAACAGGAGAAAGATAATAAAATAAGGGAACTAAAGGACGGGAAAAAAGCGGAATTACAGCGTTATAAAGGTCTCGGTGAAATGACTGCGGAACAGCTTTGGGATACCACGATGAACCCATCTACACGTACACTATTAACAGTCGCCATTGAGGATGCAGCTAGAGCTGACCATATTTTCCACGTCCTGATGGGCGATGAAGTACCTCCTCGGAAGGCATTCATTCAAGCACATGCCAAGAATGTCAAGAACCTGGACATTTAGACATAATTCCCGCGTAAATCCCTGCGATCTTGCTTATTACCTTGGTTTCAGTCTTATTACGGATCATCCTCACATTTCGTTTAGTCTCCAGACATTATTTTGATTCAAATGGCTTTTATTGACAACACTTTATAGCGTGATATAAATTGAAAACATTATTTACTAATAAATAAATCTATTAGTACCAGAAAAAATAAAGGGTTTCTATCGAATCCCTCAGGAAACAGGTCCCAAGACCGTTCAGGAGAATGTCGCATGAATAATGCCAGTATTGCCATAGATAACCTGACCTTTAAATACGGTAAACTTACAGTGATTGATAACCTTTCACTGCAGATTCCCGGCGGTATCAGCTTCGGATTGCTGGGGCCTAACGGATCCGGCAAGACAACTCTGATAAGGTTGATGGTGGGCTTACTCAAGCCTGTCTCCGGCAGCATACGTTGCCTTGGTAAACTACCCGGCACGGCAAATGCTAAAAATATTGGTTACATGCCCCAATTGCCCTCTCTTTATACTGAACTGACTGTTGAGCAGAATATCGACTTCTTTGCCCGCATCTACGGGATGAGAGACCGGAAGGCAAGGCAGTCGAGGATAGCCGACGTCATCAAGTTAGTCGACTTATGGTCCAAGCGTAAGGTCTCTATAAATCAGCTAAGTGGTGGAATGAGACAGAGAGTAAGCTTGGGTTGTGCTATAGTGCATCAGCCACCGCTGATCTTTCTGGATGAGCCAACTGTCGGGCTGGACCCCGAACTCAGGTCACATTTTTGGAAATACTTCGCCGAACTGACCTGTAACGGCTCTACCATTATCATCTCAAGTCATACGATGGATGACGCAGCCCATTGCCAGAAACTGGCTTTCTTACGAGAAGGTAAGGTTATCGCTCAGGGTTCGCCTGCAGAGCTGCGTGCCACAACCGGTGTAGCGGAAGCTACCTTAGAAGAGGCATTCCTGTATTGCATAAGGCATGGAAAGGTGAAAGCCAATGTTTAATAATACTTTAACTATTGCACAAAGGACTATCCAGCAGTTATTGCGTGACCGTCGCACTATCGCCTTGATTTTGATTGTCCCTCTGGTCATTGCCAGTCTTATCGGTGTCAGCGTTCCTTCCAAGATAATACTGAACAGCACCCTTCCCGCAATTTTAGCTATGTTGATACTTTTTTTTGGTTTCTTGCTTAGCGGTATCAGCTTTCTTAGAGAGCGCTCACAGGGTACGCGGGAACGGCTGTTGGCTTCACCGGTATCGCGCATGGACATTCTCGTAGGTTATCTTTTAGGTTTTTTACTATTTGCAATGGTACAAACGTTGATATTATTTTTCTATTCCGTATATGTGCTCAAGGTGGATTTTAACGGCTCGCTGTGGCAAATCATTATTTTCCAGATACTAATCGGAATTCTGGCAGTTTGCCTGGGTATTTTTATTTCAACATTCGCGAAAAACGAATTCCAAATGATACAGTTCATTCCTTTAATTATCGTACCCCAGGTCTTTGTGTGCGGATTGATTTTTCCGGTCAGCGATATGCCCGATTATTTGCAGTGGCTGGCAAAATTTCTGCCACTAACTTATGCCGTAGATGGCATTAGGGGACTTATGTTAAACGGCTTGAATTTGCTGGATACCGGTAAAGAAGTCGGGGTTCTCTTAGCGTATGCGGTCGTTTTAATGATATTGGCAGGATTTAGCCTGAGACGCGGTACGTCTGCATAATTTATAGTACATTCTTTAAGAAATATTACTACAAGCCGATTATTTAGAAAGTTATAACTTTATCGCTTTCCTTTATCATTGCATACAGATTTTGCATTGAAGAGATCACACATAAATCAGGAAGACCCAGATCGCGGAATTCGAGGCATTTTCCGGAGGCAAATATTTGTCCTCCATTATCGATAAGCTTTTTAATGTGCTCCGTTATTTTAAATGGCTGTCTGGCATAACCCTCGGTTTTACTCAAGGTCGGGGCTTCTACACCCTTACCGATAAGAAAAACATTGACTTTATCACCCTGCTGTTGAGCA
>JAJRBU010000227.1 GCA_028679315.1 Methanoregulaceae archaeon | reverse complement strand
AGGGGAAGCTGCAGGGCTTTCCCTTCCTCGATATCCCGGGTTTTGGGATGATGCCGCCCGGTCTTATAGTCATAGATGAGGAAGAGCCCTTCCGGGGAGATATCAATCCGGTCGATCCGACCCCGTATCCGGAGATGTTCAAGCCCGTCTGAACTGGTGAGTTCAACGGCCTCTTCAACCGATGCTGGATCATCGGTCCCTGAAGGGTTCATCCCAAACGAGAATTCAAAATGGCAGGGAACCAGCGGGGAATCTTCTGCCTCCGCTTCCATTGCGAGGAATCGTTCCAGGTATCCGGGGCCGGCATGGGGAGACCCTCTCATCTGGAGGCAGGTGGCCTCCCAGAGAGGGCTCTCGAAATGGTGGCGGGCAAGTTCTTCTTTGGCAATCTCCTGCATGAGCTCGGTTGCCTCCTTCATCGCAGAGAGGTTGATTTTCCCAGGTCCCGATGCGAGCCACTGGCGATAAAATGTTGAGAGGATATCATGGACAGCACTCCCCCGATCAGCAGGTGACAGGTTCGGCTCGACATCCGGGAGATCTTCAAGCCAGAGGACGTGTTTGAGGAGGAAACGGAACGGACACTGGGCATATGTCTCCAGGCTTGTTGCCGAAAACACCTTTTCCGGGTGGAACAGCTCCTGAAGGGCACCAGCTATCAACTCATCCCCCGACAAGATCCCATCGTATATCGAGTCACAGGAGCCCTTCCGGTAATAGCGCTCGGCATTGATACGGTGAACCAGGTCATCGATATCATCCGAACCAGCGGTAAGATCGAGTGCCTGGCACACCAGCCCTTCACGAATCCTGTCTCCGGCAGTGATGGCAGAGCTACTTCGTGAACAGCGCGCCCCTTCCTGCCCGGTATGGTTCCATCCTTTCGGATGGCAGGTCAGCCGCACCCGCTCGAAGAATGCAGAGGTCAGGAGCGGTGAACCTCCTTCAGCAAGCGGGGCACTCAAATAGACACTACGGGCCGACAGTAATGCCGCGATGAAGTAGTACTCCTGTTCATGAAGGATTTCCGCAAGCGAACGGGTCCCCATCCGTGCGTTCTCGAGGGAATTGGTGAAGGGGAGCCGAGTGGTCAGACGGGGGATCACCCCCTCGACCAACCCGCAGATGAACAATACCGGCAGATGCAGGTGAATTGCCTCGCGGATCCCGATAACCGACACCCCTCCCCCTTCGGGGTCAGAATCCCCTACCGGCTCATCAATAAGGATATTGACCATGCGGAGGAATTCATCAGTCGTGACCTTCCGGTCTTCCGGGAGGAATGGGTTGTGCCGCAGGGATTCCAGCCGTTCACGGAAGATACCGAAAATGCGTTCATCCCTGATCCGCTCCTCGTCATCGTGTGCGAGAGAGAGATTCGGCAGGTGAAAACCATCGAGAAATTGGGTATATTCTTCGATGAAATCCTGCATGCTTCTCCTGCCTTCAAGCCCCTGCAGTGCATCGAAGAGCCTGAGGATCCCGTCCCTTACCCGGTCTACCGAATCCTTGCTGATTCCATGGTATCGCCTTTCGCTTCCGTTTGCGATCGATGAAGCGAGATATTCCAGACGATCCCGCCATTCATTCCTCCCGGATTCAACACAGGCATGGCGTGAGGCAATGTCAACTTCTGATGGATCCAGCAGGAGGAATCCCTTCCGTGAGGGACCACGCAGGTAAGGGCTGTTCAGGAACGAGATGACCTCCTCCCGGGGGTAATGGTTGACGACAAGGCCTAAAATCCCCACGATGAACCGGATTACCGGGAATCTGGATAACTTTGGGGTAACACGTGAATTCCAGGCAATTCCAAAATCGGAAAATATCTCCCCGATAGTGTCGAGTTCATCCTGCAATTCCGGAAACGCGACCAAGATATCAGAAAGCGGAATCCCTGCCTCATTAAGGCGGCAGATCTCGCCTGCAATCGCCTGGAGTTCAGCATAATGGGAACGAAAGGTATCCAGCCTGATTGATTCACCTGCATCGACCGGTTCCGGGAATGAGAATATCCCGGTCAGTGACAACCGAAAGGAGGGCGGGGGATGAAATGATGGCTCTGTATCAGTACCACCCGCCCAATCGGCAGCTCCAGAAAATATCTCAGGATCAGAACCAGCCGGGATGAAACACGTGAACGTTTCTGATCGTTCCCGGAGCAGGGTGAGAAGGTCCTGTTCAAGTGGCAGGGGACTGAAGAGACCGTACACGAATATATGGCGGGGAGCCTTTCCACCTTCATTTTCCAGGTGGTGGATCGTCCATTCGAGGAGCGTATCAGGATCAACGAGATCATGCTCCTTTAACCGGTTCCGGTACGCAGAAATGATCTGAGCAATCTGGTCACTCTTCTCACCCTGCAGATTCCCGAGGCATTCCGGGAAGGCGACTTTTCTCGTGGTGATAACGTTCATGAAGGTTTGGAGATCCTCAATCGTTCCGGGGAGGGGACGTTCCCGTACAAAGAACAACGGAAGCGACTCCCTGTTGTCGGAGAGGACCAGTGAGAGGAGGAGTCGTGACTCTGCCTTCGTCAGTTCACGCGTAGTGGTCCGGTTCTCTGCAAAATAACTCCTGCAGAATCCTTTCAGCGTGCAGATCCGGGAAATGATCAAGGGAACATTCTTTTTCGAGAGTTCGTCCCTGACATGTGCCACGAGCCGTTCGGTGGGAAGGATGAGCCAGGTGGAGAAGGGATCGCGGTCACTCCCGGCGCGATACTCATCGATAAAGGTATCCAGTTCATCCCCGGGAAGACCACGGATGACCGAACGGCGTGCTGACATTGGATACTATCATACTATGCTGTGGAGAGACTTGAACGATTCCTTTCGCTGAACCATCAGATTATTCAAAAATACCCTTATTTCGATGGATTACGAATTGCCAAGAGATCTGCAGCCCGGGGCAATGAGGCGGCTTCTCCCACCCGTCATCTTCTCGACCACGATCTTTGTCGAGATCCGCTCCTTGAGCGCCGGAACATGCGAGATGATCCCGATAATCTTCCCTTCCTGCTGCAGGGTAGAGAGGGTCTCAAGAGCAACCTCGAGCGTATCACTGTCCAGGGTCCCGAATCCTTCATCGAGGAAGAGCGAATCGATCCGGACATTCCGGCTTGCCATGCCAGACAGCCCGAGGGCGAGGGCAAGGCTGACAATGAAACTCTCCCCTCCTGAAAGGTTCCTGGTGGACCTGGTCTCGCCTGCCTGGTAATTATCCATGATATCGAGGTCAAGGGAGGATCTCCCGCTCCGGATGAGCAGATACCGATCACTCATATTACGGAGGTGACGGTTTGCATGGGCAATGAGCCGGTCAAAGGTGAGACCCTGGGCAAAGACCCTGAATTTTTTTCCATCCGAAGATCCGATCAGTTCATGGAGCTTTTCCCAGCGGAGACATTCCGTTTCCTGCTTTTCGAGAGCCTGCACAAGCTCGTTCTGTTGGGCAACCAGTGCATCGTGATCGATCAGCTTCTGGCGGATACTCCCCTGTTCCTGGTTGAGACCGGTAATATCCGATTCGAGTGAAGAGATCGCCACATTCAAGGTGTCCCGTGATGTATCGGTCAGGTTCCGGGATCGTTCAAGGGAGAGGGCAGTGGTTCTTTCCTTTATCCGTGATGAGAGCTCCCGTTCCTCAAAGATTAGATCGGTCTCCATCTTCTCGAGCGCATCAAACCGGTCACGGGGCATCCGTGATGCGATGAACTCCACCTCTCCAGAGAATCCTGCCTTTTGTATGCCGGCCAGAAAAGCAGAGGTATGATCCCTGACCCTTCCCATGATCTGCTCCAGAGTTCTGCTATTCTTTTCGATCTGCTCCTGTAACGTTTTAATACGGGTTTCATTCTCTATGGACGTACTGGAAGCCTCCTGGAATTGTTCCTCGGCAGAACGGAGTTCCTCAGCAGATCGTTTCTCTTCGCTGTCGGGATCCTTTGTGCCGAATAATTCCTTCCTCTCATGGTCTAATGCGACGAACACCCCCTCTTTCTCGCTGATACCCTGCAACTGGGATGCAACGGTTCCATTGGTATCCTCAATCTGCCGCTGGTTGTTGAGAATGGTGCCCGAAATAAGGTCAATCTCCTTTTCAATGTCCCTTTGCCGGTTCGCCATCTTCTCGAACTCTCGCTTCCTCTTCTCCAGTGATTCCAGGATCCCGGCGACCGATGTCCCCTCGATAAACTCTATTCCAAAACCATGAAGTTCGGCAGCAATGTCCTGATATAATCGTGCCAGTTCCTCTTCATCCGATGCAACCTGCTGCTCTAGCTCAGACAGTGTGTTTGAACGAATTTTCAATTCTAGGTCATGGTTCCCTAAAGCAGTCTGATGACTGGAGAGACTCTCTTTTACCCGAGCCGCGGTATCGGAGGAATCCTTCAATCGCGGCTCTATTCCTTCATACGATACGACTATATCGGAACACCATGCCGAATGCACTTCACAGAGCGTGAGGGCGTGGGAGAGTGACATCTTCAGGATGCTAGAATTCGTAACAAATCCGATATCCTCGAACCCGATTGCTGATTCATCCAGCAGTTCACGGATCCGATCCTTTCGTTCCGTTACCGCTTTCCAGTCCGAGAAGAGGGCAGCCTCTGATTGAGAGAGAGAGAGTTCCGTTTGTCGTATCTGTTCCGAGAGAATTCTCAAATCCTCTCTGATCTCATCCCATTCTGATTTCACACTATCAGTGCGGGGGATGGTTCCCCGGGCATAAGGATGGTCAGGGGAGCCGCATAACGGGCAGGGGTCGCCCTCCACGAGGTGACTTCGTGCCTCGTCGAGGCTTTCGATGCGGTGGAGCAGCGCGAGATTGGTCTCGATCCGTACACGGATCCCTTCTTTTAAATCCTGTTCACGTTTCAGGCCGGACAGGATGTCCGTCTTCTTTCCAATCTCTTCCTTCAGCTGGTCCTGGTGGTCCTCAAGTTCCCGGATCTTCACCCCGATCTGCTCGATAGATTCATGAATCTTCAGTTCGGCCTCTAATTTTGTTCGTCGTTCTTTCAGGGATGCCGCACATGCCCGCCAGAATCCGGGCTCACGGAAATCCAGCAGTTGATCGACAGCGTTCTCAATCTTCCGTAATGCCGCGATTGCCTCCTGAAAATCCCGCTCTTTCTGTGCGACGAGATGCCGCTGGGTTTCATAGGCTTTCCCGAGCCGTTCAACTTCGGTAGTTTGTGACACCAGCTGGTTCCTGTTCGATCGGAGACGGCGGGTCAGTTGCTCATAGTGTCGCAGCCTTTCACCAAGGCCAGATAAGATCTCCCGCAAGAGGGAATCAGCCGAATACTCCTCGAGGTAGGTGATGGCCTTGGTAAGCTCGGCTTTCTTTTCCTTATCGCGCTCCGTCGCCTTGTTGATATTCCGTGTACATTGCTGGATAATATCCTGTCCCTTCTTCAGCTCAACCTTCTTCTCAGCAATCTGTTCTTTTATCTCCTGAATCCGGGTGTCGAGATTCCGGACCCGGATGAGAACCCTTTTCACCTCTCCTGCACCGGCCTTCAGCGAGTCATACCGTTGTCGTGCATTCTCGTATACCTTGAGCGATTCATCATAGGAAACCTGGGTAGCATCCCATCGTGCTCTCGCTGCTGCAATCTCGCTTTCATAGGTCTCAGAGAGTATTCTTGAAGAGACGAGATTCCCATAGGTCTCTTCGAACGGCTGACACCTCTTTGCTCGGGCAAGAAGGGCAAGATCAGGTGCTGCATCCGACTTTTTCACCTCAAGCAATCGCTTCTCTTCTGCCAGGGCTTCGATCTCTGCCTCAAGCCGGGATATCTGCTGCAGCCATTCTGCAGCCTTCCTGAGCGAGTCACGTTCCGATGACTTTTTCCGGGTGGCTTCCTCAATCTCTTCAGAGGTACGCTTCAGAGCGGTGACTTCCTCTGGCGAGAGGATTGCGAGGATCCCAATCCTGTCCTTGAGCTCATTCCTTTTTCCAGCTTCAAGGGCATTCCTCTCATGCACTTTTTTTGAGATCTCGCTGTAGATCGCTGTCCCGGTAATCTTTTCAAGGATCGGAGCCCTTTCATCCGGATTTGCATTCAGGAATGCGGCAAAATCACCCTGGGCGAGCAGGATCGAGCGGGTGAACTGGGTAAAATCCAGCCCCGTGGTCTGGATGACCTTATCCGCCACTCTCTGCAGCTTGTTCTCAAGGACCTTGCCCGACACCTGATCCGCGATCTCATGCCGGGGAGGCTGCAGTTCACCCTCAGGCTTCCGGTATGCCCGGCGCTGGCTCCAGTGGCAGACAAAGCGGCCGACCTGGGACT
>JAJRBU010000035.1 GCA_028679315.1 Methanoregulaceae archaeon | reverse complement strand
AAAGAGAAGATATCGTGGTAGTCCGTGAAATATCGCCGGCAGCATCGTGCTGCGGAGCACCGAAAGCGAAGATAATTGGTAGATTAACAATATAATCCTCTAAAGGCTGGTATTTTTGAATCCTCTGGTCGAAATGCTTACGCTCGGCTTTCTCATCGGGTTGACCGGCGCCCTTGCACCCGGTCCAACCCTCGTCGCGACCATCAATGCGTCGCTCAAAGGCGGGTGGAATGCCGGACCGAAGGTTACCCTGGGTCATGTGGCGGTCGAACTCGTCATGGTGCTCCTCATCATTGCAGGCATAAGCGTGGCAATCGGAGAGTATTCATGGGTGATTGCCGGTGTGGGAGGCATAGCTCTCCTGATATTTGGTGCGATGACGATAAGTGAAGCGCGGACCGCCCGGATTGATCTCAGCGGGGAGAAGGCCGAGATTACACAGCCCTTCGTTGCCGGGATTGTCACAAGCATCTCGAACCCGTATTTCTGGATCTGGTGGTTCACCGTGGGGAGTGCCCTTCTGATCGGTGCATATACGGGAGGAGTCATCCTCGCGCTGGCATTCATCCTCGGGCACTGGGCAGCCGATCTCGGATGGTTCACCCTCGTTTCAATAGGGATCCATCACGGGAGCTTTATCCTCCATGAAAAAGTATACCGCTGGATTCTCGGGCTATGCGGGTTTTTTCTTATCATGTTCGGGGCTTACTATCTTTACGGAGTTCTGTCTTCAGCATGATAGTCCCGAAAGGAGATTTCGAACCTTGTAAATGCGAACTCTTTAATTTTATTCTCTCGAAAATCGGTTGGATCCTGTTCATCCTGCTCTGAAATCAGAACGCAGGAATGGTAGCAGAACCGCCAGTGAATGTGGAATTTCCGGTAATCTTGAAGAGCGGCACTGACCAATCAATAGTGCATGCGTCCCTATGTCCATGTCAATGTCGCAATGAGTGCAGACGGAAAACTCTCTACCCGCGAACGGAGACAGGTGAAAATCTCCGGTTCATCAGATTTTACACGAGTGGACATGATTAAGGCTGAGAGTGATGCGATCATGGTTGGCATAGGGACGGTTCTTGCCGACGATCCTTCCCTGACAGTAAAATCCCCAGCACTAGTGACTGAACGACTGGAGAATGGGAAGGACGAGAACCCCGTAAGAATCGTGGTGGACAGCCGTGCACGGACTCCCATCGATGCAGCAATCCTCCACAAGGGAAAAGGAGAAAGGATTATTGCGTGTTCTCTTCAAGCAGACACGGAGAAAAAAGAGGCACTGTCGCAGTATGCCACGGTCATCGTCGCCGGAGAGAGAGAAGTTGACCTCCCCCTCCTCCTCTCCATCCTCCACGAGCGGGGAATCAGGACACTCATGGTTGAAGGGGGAGGCACACTGATATGGGGGTTTTTCCATGAAGGTCTCGTTGATAAACTCACATGTTACGTCGGAAACATGGTGATCGGCGGTGATCATGCACCGACCCTTGCCGATGGGGAGGGGTTCATTCATGAATCGGATTTTATCCGCCTCTCCCTCTATGGATTCGAGAGGATTGATTCGGGGATACTTCTCACCTGGACCGTAGAGAGAACCACCACCTGATCAGATCGCTGGGGGATGGAAAGACCTGATGTTCATTCCCGTTATTATCCTTATCCTCGTCTTCCTCCTGATTGCCATCCGGCAGGTAGGCCGGTATACCCTGCGGATATGGCAGATCATGCTGGCAGGAGCGATTGCTGTTTTGTTATTTGGCCAAATAACTCCTGCAGCAGCACTGGCGGCCATCAATCCCGATGTAATGCTCTTTCTTTTCGGAATGTTTGTCGTCGGGGTAGCTGTCCAGGAGAGTGGTTTTCTCTCATCTCTCTCGCACAGGATTTTTTCACGGGCAAAGAATCCTGACCAGTTCCTCCTCCTCCTGATTATGGCGATGGGATTGTTTTCAGCAGTGCTCATGAATGATACCATCGCGGTCATCGGGACTCCTCTCGTGATTGCACTGGCATGCACCTGGGGGATTGACCGGAAGGGTGCCCTCCTTGCCCTCTGCTTTGCCATCACGATCGGCAGTGTCACAACCCCGATCGGAAACCCGCAGAATTTCCTGATTGCATCCTACGCCGATCTTGGGGATGGCTTCACCCCTTTCCTGGTTCACCTCGGAATCCCCACCCTCATAAACCTCGTGCTCGCCTGGGTGGTTGTGAGGACCTTTTATCCCCCTTCAAAGGAGTATTGTATGCCGGTTCAGCCCGAACCGGTCAGGGATCCGGGACTGGCCCGGCTTGCGGCTCTCTCTCTGGGAATCATACTGGTATTGATCGGACTCCGGATAGTGGGGGGCTTTATCGGATACAACCCGCTTCCTCTGATGGTGATAGCCCTTGCTGGGGCTGCACCGTTACTGATCATGAGCCCAAGGCGAGGGGAACTGGTGAGGAAGGTTGACTGGTATACCCTGGTCTTCTTTGCGGCATTGTTTGTTCTGATGCAGAGCGTCTTTGACACAGGTTTCTTCCAGTCTGCAGTGGATATCAAGGCGGTTACCCCGATCCCCGTCATCATGATAGTGAGCGTGGTGATCAGCCAGTTTATTTCAAACGTCCCCTTTGTAGCTCTCTTCCAGCCGCTGATCATTCAGCAGGGGATGTCGGTTGAGGCAATACTCGCCCTTGCCGCGGGAAGCACAATAGCCGGCAATCTCACCGTCCTTGGCGCTGCGAGCAATGTCATCGTGATCCAGAATGCGGAGCGTCAGGGCGTGACGATCACGTTCCTGGAATTTCTCAAGCTCGGACTGCCGCTGACGATAGTGAACGTGATAATATACTCAGTATTCCTGTCTTTTTAAAAAAGGGCAATATTTGAATAAAATTGAGGAAGTGTTCATTCAGATGGTTTGGCACTCTCATCAACCATACCCGGGGGCTGTTCTCCTGTAACCGGTGGCCTCTTTTTCCTTTCGATTTCCTGTAGTTTAGCGAGTGAGACGAGGCCGGTTGTCGATCCGAGGTTCATCGTCTCAAGTATTGACGCCGGGACTATCACGAGGGTTGCATTGTCCTTCACTTTGAGCCCCTCGTATAGCATGTTCATCGCCCGAAGGTGGAGCGCTGTGGGGTTCCCCTCGTAGGTCCGCGCCGCCTCTTCGAATTTCTCGGCAATCTGGCGTTCCGAATCACCAAGGATGACCCTGGCCTGTCGTTCACGTTCAGCCTGAGCCTGCATGGACATGGCATCCTGCAGCTCCGGGGGAATGATCACATCGCGTATCTCGACTGAACTGACATGGATTCCCCACTGCTCGGTCCTTGTATCGATGATCTTCTGGAGCACCGCATCAAGTTTCTCCCGGCCTTCAAGCATTTCGGAGAGGAACGATTTCCCGATCACCTCACGAAGGGCAGTCTGCGATGCCCAGCTGATGGCGGTCCGGTAGTCCTCCACTTCAAGTGCCGCCCTCTCAGGATCAATGACTTTCCAGAACAGGACTGCTTCCACATCGACCGGTACAGTATCTTTTGTCAGTGTTTTCTCGGCACGGAACGAGGTTGTAATTACACGGAGGTCTATCCAGTATGCCACTTTGTCTGCAAACGGCACGATGAAGAAAGGACCCGGGCCTCTGAGGCCGGTGAACCGTCCAAGCCTGAGCACGACTGCTTTCTCCCACTGGTCAGCGATCTTGATAGATCCGGCAATAAGCAGGGCGATAATTGCAGCGATGATCCCGGCCCAGAGATACCCAGCGGGCCCGGATCCCACTGCCCAATTGTACAGGAGATAAATGCCTGGTGCAAAGAGCACAAAAAACAGGATCACCTGCAGTGGATTGGGTTCTTTCATACCCGTCTTTGCAGCGGGTGAGTTGATATAACTTGATATGGTGGAAAATCGTGGCAGAACCAGTAAATTCGGGTTCTGCTGCCCGAGGGGAAGTAACTATAATCCATCATACCATTATTCTGGGTATATAAGCAGGAGAAGAGGGCATGGGGAACGGGAAGAAGAGGGCCGAACTTAAAATCTCCGGGATGCACTGTGCCACGTGTGCAGTCACTATTGAGGATGCGGTGAAAAGCCTCGGAACTGACATGGAAGTGCAAGTAAATTTCGGGAATGATACCGCTGTGGTGGAGTTCGACCCAGGAAAGGTATCGCTCTGCCGGATTGAAGATGAGATCCATGGTGCAGGATACGAAGTCATTCATCAGGAGATTATCATCAGGGTGGGTGGGATGATGTGCGCCACCTGCGTGGAAACCATCGAAAAAGCTCTCTCATCACTCCCCGGGGTCATCCTGGCACGGGTGAATCTTGCGACAGAGAAGGCGTATCTAACCTACAACCCCTCCGTTTCTTCAGTAGAAGATATGAAGGTCAAGATCGAAGCAGCTGGATACCAGTACCTGGGAATTGCCGAGGATCTCTCTCCAGAAGCTGAGGAACAGGCACGCCAGCGGGATCTCTCCGATAAGTTCCGCCGATTTTCTATCGGGTTTGCTGTCAGTATACCGCTCTTTATCCTGATGTTTGTACCGCTGCCGGTGCCGATGCATACTCTGTCATGGTTCATGCTTCTGGTTTCCACCCCCGTATTCTTTTATGTGGCATATCCCATCTTCCGCGCAGCCCTGATGGCCCTCCGGAACCGGACCCTCAACATGGATGTGATGTACGCGATGGGGACCGGTGTCGCTTACGGAGCGAGCGTTCTTGGCACCCTTGGTATCGTTCTCACTCATGACTTCATGTTCTATGACACGGCCATCATGCTCGCGTCATTTCTTATCCTCGGCAGGTATCTTGAAGCCCGAGCCAAGGGACGTACCTCTGAAGCCATCAGGAAACTGGTAGGTCTCCGTCCTAGGACTGCCCTTGTCCTCCGTGAGGGGGAGGAAACCGAAATTTCGATCGAGGATGTTGTGACCGGAGATCTCGTCATCGTCAAACCGGGTGGAAAGATACCTGTGGACGGAGAAGTGATGGAAGGAGAGAGTTATGTTGACGAGTCGATGATAACCGGAGAACCCATCCCTATCCTGAAGTCAAAAGGGTCCAGGGTCATCGGAGGGACCCTGAATACAAACAGCATCTTTACCTTCAGGACAGAAAGGGTTGGAAAAGACACGGTGCTTGCCCAGATCATCAGCCTGGTGGAGGAAGCACAGGCAACAAAGCCACCCGTCCAGCGGATTGCTGATGTTGCCGTCTCGTATTTTATCCCGGTCGTTCTGATCATCGCTATCGGCGCATTTGCCCTCTGGTATTTTCTCCTTGGTTCAACCCTTCTCTTTGCTCTTACCGCTCTCATATCAGTCCTTGTAGTTGCCTGTCCGTGCGCACTCGGCCTGGCAACCCCTACTGCAGTCACCGTTGGCGTAGGAAGAGGGGCAGAGCTTGGTATTCTGATCAGAAACGGAGAAGCACTCGAGATAGCAGATCACCTCACCACGGTAATCTTTGACAAGACAGGAACATTGACTAGAGGAAAACCGGCTGTAACGGACCTGGTAGCTGCGGGAATTGATGACCGGACACTCCTCTCCCTTACCGCAAGCGTTGAGAGGAATGCCACCCATCCCCTTGCGGAAGCGATGGTCAGGAAAGCAGAGGAACTGAAGGTCCCGATTGAGCCGTCAGGGGATTTTACCACGTTTGGGGGAAAAGGTGTGGCTGCCCGGGTTCTGGGAGAAGAGGTCCTTGTCGGGAACAGGATCCTCTTTGCGGAGAAAAGCGTTGAGATCCCGACAGAGATCGATCAGCAGATTATCACGTTTGAAGAGGGCGGAAAGACCGCTGTTCTGGTTTCAGTTGCCGGAAGGATAGCTGGAATCATCGCCATCGCCGACACAGTCAAGGAAACCACTCCCGAAGCGATAAGCATTCTAAAAGAAATGGGGCTTTCAGTAGCAATGATAACGGGGGATAACAGGAGGACTGCGGAAGCGGTAGGACAGCAGGTGGGGATCAGCAAGGTTATTGCAGAGGTGCTGCCTGAAGATAAGGAACGGGAGGTAAAATCCCTTCAGGGTGCTGGGGCCGTGGTTGCTTTCGTCGGGGACGGCATCAATGATGCCCCAGCCCTTGCCCGGGCAGATGTCGGTATTGCAATCGGGAGCGGGACTGATGTGGCAATCGAGAGTGGCGATATCGTGCTGATCAAGGATGACCTTATTGATGCGGCTGCAGCTATTCAACTATCCCGGAAGGTAATGAGCCGGATCAAGCAGAATATATTCTGGGCATTTGCCTATAATGCGCTCCTCATCCCCCTTGCTGCTGGGATTCTCTATCCCTTTACAGGTTACACGTTCAGTCCTGTACTCGCTGCATTTGCGATGGCAGCGAGTTCTGTTACGGTGGTGTCCCTCTCGCTTTTGCTGAAAAGATATATCCCTCCTGCAAAGAAAGGAAGAAGTTGAGGTACATTCGATGGCTATAGATCCGATTTGCAAAATGACGGTCGATGAAAAGACCGCAAAATTCAGGAGTGAATATAAAGGAAAAAACTACTATTTCTGCGCCCCCGGGTGTAAGAAAAAGTTTGATTCCGCTCCAGCCAAGTATGCAGAATAAGCGGATGGATAAAAAGTCAGGAATTTTTTCATTGACGATACCTAATCTTCTTGATCTTCAAATTTTACCTGGGATGACCGTTGCGCGGGAAGATCCGTTTATATAAGGGGAGATGATGTCACAGGAAGTGTTTATAGCCCGGCAGGAGCAGGACCTTGCTGCCAGAATCCCGAGCGTAATCCGTAAGAGAAAGGATCTGGGGCTTGAAGGCCTTGTTCATGGCCTTGACTCTGTTATCATCAATACGGAACCCGAGCACCTTGATCCGGCAGTCGCAGAACTTCTGCGATATACCGGGCTTTCAGCGAATGCATATTTTGAAGATGATTCATCCATGACGTATGTGCTTGGATCAGAACAATCGGCTTCGTTGCTCGTCAGGACACGAAAATCTGGGGAGAATCCGTTCTTCACCGTAAATGCCGCCGAAAAAACGAAAGTTCTCCCGAATACCCGTCTGGAGACGTTCGTATTCCACACTAAAGATCTTGAAGAATACGTGAAGATCCAGTCAGGCAGGGGTGTCCGTTTTATGACTCCCGGCATCGTTGAGTATCCTCACTTCCGGTTCATACAGACAATTCCTTCCCAGTATACTGGGAATTCTATCGGCTTCATCGAATGGACAGGAGAGCAGGGGAACTATTCACAAAAAAATGCAGTTCTTCATACACCCCCTAAAAAACCAATACTTCCCCTTCTTACCACTATCCATGGGCTCGACCATACAGCAACCAGAGTTCGTGCACTTGAACGGAACGATGCGATCATCGAATTCATGGAGCTTACCAATTATTCCTTTGATTTTGCCGTTTTCGTCAGATCCCTGAATTCAATCACCAGCGTTGCAAGGCTATCGAAAAATGACTATGCAATGGTCTTTACTTCCGGAATAGAGCCATTCCGTGAAGATATGGATCCAGGACCGACCGAGATGTTCATCCACAATTACGGGACAAGGGTTCACCATATGGCATTCCAGACTGACCAAATCGAAGAGACCTGTGATGCCCTCCGGGAGATGGTATGGTATTCCTCGTTGAACTGGTTGGATCCAAGGAAGAAGGGCTTAAACAGACATTCTCGGTTCCATCTGCCAATACGATGCTCGTCAATGAGTATATCCACCGTTATGAG
>JAJRBU010000151.1 GCA_028679315.1 Methanoregulaceae archaeon | reverse complement strand
CCTGCTCAGGGTCGTAGACATACGCAAAATGCCCAACGCGTTCCATGGCCTTTGGATCCCTGCCTGACGCCCTGGCACCAGCTTCGAGGGCCGGCAGGAGTTCCTCCCTGACGTAGACGGGATTGTTTGCAAGGGTGATCAGGTGATCGCCGAGGCGTCCTGCCAGGTCTGCCGCACGTGGGCCGATGGCGCTGACGTACACGGGCACTTTCTCCTTTGGCCGGGTCAACAGGACCGCGTCCTTGATTGTGTAGTACTTTCCGGCAGAGCTGATGGGTGTATCACTCGTCCACAGCCGGTTCATCACCGTGAGTGCCTCCTCGAGCATCTCGAGCCGCGTATTATTCGATGGCCACTCACCGCCATAGACCGCCATCTCGTTTGGCGGCTCACCCGTACCAACGCCGAGTCCCACGCGTCCCGGGTACAATGCTGCCATGGTGGCAAAGGCCTGGGCAACGATGGCCGGGTGGTACCGCATGATGGGGGCGGTGACGCCGGTGATGAAGGGGACGTGCCTGGTCGCCTGGAGGGCCGAACTCATCACCGTCCAGGCAAAGCTGCATTCCTTCCCTCCTGGCATCGCAATCAGGTGATCTTCAACCCACAACGAGTCAAATCCGATCTTTTCAGCCTCTATCGCCTGCCGTAAACACCCGGCGGGTGTCATGGCATCGGTTACCGCAAAATATCCAATTTTTATTCCCATACTCATTCTTCCTCCTGTCTCCGCAGAGCGGTCAGGCATTCGGTGACACATGATGCATGCGCCCCGAAACAAATAAATTCATTCCTTATTCACCTGCGGGATCTGACGATACGGTCTGGAGGAGAGAATAATCGGAGAGGTAGTTTCCCTTATCCAATGGACCGGATCTCACGGTGATTGTTTTATGGAATATCTCGCCCATATCAGCCCATCTCCCACGATTTCACTCTGGATGGAATAAAGGGGCACCTGGAGATCCGGGAATCCTGCCTTTTTTGGGTCAAACATGGTCGGGTCCGCCCTGCCTCCGGCAAGGAAGGGATGGATGAGGACACTCACTTCATCGACCACCCCGGCTTTGAGCAGGACACTGTTGAGGGTCCCGCCGGAATCGACGCGGACCGTTTTCACGCCATACCGCCGGTTCAGCTCGGTCAACGCCTCACGCATATCGATCCGGTCACTCCCTGCGATGATTGTGTTGATCCTCCGTTCTGCCAGGTACCCTCGGTATTCCTTCGGGGTTGCAGTGGAACAGAACGCAAGGACGTCCCGCATGTACGGCCAGGTCCGTATGGCATCCCAGCAGCGGACTTTTCCACGGCTGTCAGCAATCACCAGGAGAGGGCGGGTATCTTCGGCATCCTCCGGTGGTGTGAACAGCTCCCCATGTTCCGGGGGCACTTCGAGCGAGGGATTTTCACGCACTGCGGCAAGGACCGTCTCGCTCCCGAACAGGACGGCATCCGGCTTCCAGGTCGCAGCGAGGGCGTAGTAAAGGTCAAGATTGGCAGGAAAGTTCGTGATCCGGCCGTCAAGGCTGGTAGCAACGTGGAGGATGACACGGGGTATCATGCGACTAGCTCCTGATCACTATTATGGGATGATCCTATTAGAGGGGATGCAATGCAGGGTGAAAATGGAACGAGGAGGGTTCTTTCGGATGCCCCGCTCCCAGTCTTCCTTGAGGATTTTGTGACCTTGGGAGACGTGGATGATACCGGGGCATCTGCTCCAGATCGGTGAAGAGGTGAGAGGTCGCTCCTTTCTCAACGGAATTTGAGAATTCCCAGCAGTACCATCACGATAATTGCGAGGATAACTGCGCCCAGGAGTCCAAAAATAAACCAGCCGATCAGAAAGGCGATTACCGAGCCCAGCCCGAGGGCTCCCCAGTTCATATCAATTGCCATTGTTCATCTCCGCGATGGTACTTTTTCTCGCTCGATACGATATGGTTACGCATGCCATCGGGTAACGCTTCGATATTCGTATATACCAGGGGGCATCGCTTCTTTTGATCCTCTGCATGGGTACGCCATGTCCATGCAGTTAGGGTACTGATCTGTTTCATGTTTTGATTTTCGCAGAAATTTTCTTATACTTTGCTCTCAATGGCACATCTGCGGTCCCCAAAACCCCCCTACACCTAGACTCATCATAGGAACCGACGACTGCTTCCGGGGTGGCACAGATCCAATCCTTCGAATACGATACTCACACCAGCATCACCTCAGTCACCCCGGACAGCTGGGAACACGGCATATCTTCTGGAACGGTATCATCCTTGCGATAGCACGAAACCTTCCTCAGGCAGATCCTATTCCCATTACCATTGGATCAGGTTTTCTGCACATACTCGGGATCCATGAAAAAGATCTCCCACAAGTGGCCATCCGGATCCTGAAAATCCCGCTGGTACATGAATCCATAATCCTTCGGCCCTTCTGGTGAGGTAGCCCCAGCCGCGATGGCTTTGTCCACCATCTCATCCACGAGCGCTCTACTGTCAGCAGTAAGGGCAATGATCACCTCACTACTTTTTGTCGAATCACAGATTTTTTTCCTGGTAAAGGTCTGGAAAAACGGTTTGACGAGCAGCATCGCATAGATATCCTCGCTGATCACCATGGCCGTTGCATTCTCGTCGGTAAACTGGGCATTGAACGTATACCCAAGGCTTGAGAAGAACTTCACCGACCGGTCGAGATCCTGGACTGGCAGGTTGACGAAAATTTTCGTTGACATGTGTGGTGGATTTTATCAGAGACAGATAATGGTATTGGCATTTCCTATTTTTTGAGACTCAAGATCAACCGGCAAATCGTCAAGCATGGTACGAATCGTCCCGTCGCCCATGGCGTGGACCGAGCTAAAATGGGAAATTCTGACCTATCGTATTCGTATTCCATTTTTTGTAACAATTCAAAACCGTTTTGTATCAGTCCCATTGAATAAAGGAATCGTTAGGACATAGTATCGAAAAAGGGATCCATCATGAAGAAGTACTCCATCGTTGCCCTCTTCCTTCTCGCCACTGTCGCGATCACGGCAATTGCCGCAGCTCAAGAGGAGACAACGTATTATTGCTATGATTCTACGACCCAGTCGTGGAGAGTCTGTACACCCGATGAAGCAATCCTCGCACAAGAAGCTCTGAAACGGGAAATTCCAAAAGAACTCACCCAGGAGGAATGGGAGGCTGTGATCAAATCCAATCAGCCATACTGGCAGTACTACCGCAATCCGCCAACGGGGACTCCTTCCCCATCTGCTCCACCAACCCTGTCTCCCACCCCTTCGCCACGGCCAACACTCTCCGAGGGTTTCAGGAGATCAATGTTCCTGCCGTGGTATCCACGTGACAAGCCTCCTGTCCCGGCCCCGACCTCTTCGCCAGTGAATCGATGGTTGCCGGTATTGAATGTCACTCCCCTGATGAAAGGGTTGCGATCTCTCCCATCATCGGCTGGCCTCCAAACTGCCTGCACGATTGATTCGCAGTGTGTTCCCGCCCAATGCTGTCATCCATCCGGTTGTGTCAATACCCTCTTCAAGCCAGCCTGCAGCGGTATCTTCTGCACGCTGGAATGCAAGGGGCCTCTCGATTGTGGTGCAGGTCATTGCGGATGCGTTGATGGGAAATGCCAGGTCGTTCCAGAATTCGACCAGGCATGTGAAGTATAAAACGGGTGAAGATGGGGAATCCTTTTTTCAAGAGTCAGTATTCAGTCTCGCTCCTATCAGCCACCCTGACGATCGCCGATAATGTATGCTCTGTGAGGGGGTATTCATTGTAATTGGAAGAGGAGGGATATCATTGGTAACTGAACTGAAGCCAATAGAATCACGATGTAATGGAGGCGTATGCGATCCCCAGAAAACTCATGGGCTGAGAGCGCCAGCACCGAAGGGAGACCATGTACTCATTAGCCTCGAGGGCCCTGGGGTATTCCCTCTCCGCGTTGATGACCAAACAAGGGGGTGCCACAGGCATGACCTTCGCCTCTCTCGATATCGATGGGAGGAATGTGATCAACATCTCTTATGCCGCAGCCGAGAACCGGGGGTTAGCAGGTCAGAATCCCTGGGGAGTGGTTTTCCTCAAGTCAACGGAGGTGAAAGCGCTGGCCATGGGTTTTCCTGTGCCCCTCTACTTCACGTCGGAGCTGAAGCTTTCGGCCACGGTGAATGAGGACGGAGTAGTACAGATCATTGGAACTGTGGTCCACGGGA
>JAJRBU010000262.1 GCA_028679315.1 Methanoregulaceae archaeon | reverse complement strand
CGTTCAAGACATCCAGAGAGCCCGGGATCCTCAAGAAGCCATGATACCTCATGATGAGATCTCCCGCAGAATTCCTCCATAACCGGCTCGATCGCATGCGAGAACGGGCCGTGCCCGATATCATGAAGAAGTGCAGCAGCTGCGACCAGGGTTAGCTCCTCTTCCTGAAGGTTCAGCTGGCGCGCCATTACATTTGCAAGATAGAGGGTACCAAGCGAATGCTCGAACCGGGTGTGATGTGCCCCGGGATACACCAGAAAGGAAAAACCGAGCTGGCGTATATACCTGAGTCGCTGGAGCATCGGGGAATCGAGCAGGTCAAGAGCACAGGGGGCAACCTCGATATACCCGTGCACGGGATCCTTGATGATTTTCATCTGCCACCTAAACAGTCTTGGGATCGAGCAGATAAAACTATTGAGTGATGATAACATTTCTCTCCGGAGGGACGGGGACTCCGAAACTGGTCCGGGGGGCACGCAGGCATGTTCCTGACCATGCCATTACCGTCATCGTCAATACCGCTGAAGACCTCTGGATTTCGGGAAGCCACCTCTCCCCTGATATCGATACCCTCCTCTATCTCTTTTCCGGGGACCTCAATACTGATACGTGGTGGGGGATGAAGGGGGATTCATTCCAAACTCACCAGGAATTAATCCGACTCGGTGTTGACGAGTACATCGGAATCGGTGACAGGGACCGTGCACTCCATATCGCCCGCGGTGAACTGCTCAGGAAGGGCTTTTCTCTCACTGAAGCAACCCAGATTCTCTCCTCGCGGATGGGTATTGAAGCAAGTATCCTTCCTATGACCGATGAAGAGGTAACGACCCTGATAAGGACTGATACCAGCACTATTCATTTCCAGGAGTACTGGGTCAAGCACCGGGGTACGCTCCCCATCCGGGAAATTCTCCGATACGCACCGACCGGACCCTCCGCCGGCGCAGGGGTAATTAAGGCGATCCAGAGTGCAGATCGTGTCATCATAGGGCCGAGCAATCCCATTACGAGCATCCTTCCAATCCTGGAATGTTCAGGAGTCATCCCGGCACTTGTGGACTCATTCGTAATTGCGGTTAGTCCTTTCATCGGGAACGCACCTGTAAGCGGTCCGGCCGCAGCACTGATGCACGCCCGTGGTCTCTCTCCTGATTCGGCTTCAACATTCTCACTTTACAAGGATTTCTGCGATCTCTTTGTCCAGGACATCAGGGACCCGGTTACCGTATCTGGCAGTTTCCGCTGCGATACGCTCATGACTGATGAGGGGAAGAGCGCTGCTCTCGCAGAAGCGCTGATTAAAACCATCAAATAATCGCCTGAGATCAATTCACGGATACACGGGAGTAACCTGCAGATATTTCCTGGGACCTTCCTGCGAATACCCCGGCCTTGACATCACTGCCAGATCGTCTATAGCGAGTGCTTAACTCGAGAGTATCGTTCCTTCACGGGGTGATGGTAAATGCCGGCAGAACCCCGGAATCCATGAACCTGAAGCCCGGACATCTCAAGGGAATAATCTTCCGGGATAAATCCTCTATATTGACCAGGCATTCTGCCATTCAGGAGATCCTTTCATCACCTCAATGACTGCGCTTGAACCGGAGAATTAGGCTGGATCGGTCTTGTTTGTATGGCCGAATGCAGGGAACCTGACCTTGACAAGCAAAGGATTTCCTTGAGAAAGGATGGTTGTCCCCAGGATCAGGTTCTCATCCCCTCGTATGATACACTCTGCCAGAAAGGAACAGGACAGGTCCCTGCCTTGGGAGAAGCTAACGGAGGGAGGGTCAGGGTCTCTGGGACGGGTTGTGTTTTGGGGGAGTGTCAGTCACCGGGACATCCCGGACATCCTCATTGGCACCTTCCTGTACACAGCCCGACAGAAACCACCATTGTCACCAGGAATACAGCAATCTGCGGATGTATCAGCATCACGGAAAAAAGATGGCACAAAGCTCCACATTACCCTTGAGGACGATATAAATAGAAAACTGGATAATATATCCCCGGCAGGGGAGGGGACCTGATCCTAACCCCGACCTGAAAAGGAGTCATTCATCATGCCCGGACCCACTATTGAACTACGCGAAGAGGTCATTGTCACCCTCAATTCACGCTACCCCGCAATAAAGAAACTGTTTGGTGTAAAGAAGATAGGGATCTTCGGCTCCCTCGCCCGCGGTGATGATCTCCCGGGTAGCGATATCGATATTGAAGTTGAGTTTGAAGATGGAGCTGACACCTACCGGAATTATATCGGGCTAGCGCTCTATCTGGAGGGTCTCATGGGGGGCAGGAAGATTGATCTGGTAACCTCACGGGTGCTTGAAGGATATCTCCATTCTGATATGACCGAGGACCATGCAGAAACAAACCGCGACAGGGTCTATTTCTCGCATATGCTCGAAGAGATGGTATTTTTACTCCAGCATAAGAAAAATCTTGGCTTTCGTGAGTTTTCCCGCGACGATCTCCTGAAAAGGGCGACTATCCGATCACTGGAGATTATTGGAGACGGAGCAAGCCGAATATCTGACACCACAAAAAAGGGCTCGCCCGGTGTCCCATGGAGAGAGCTAGCTGAAATGAAAGATCGACTCGCAGGTATGTACTTTTCCCCGGACTGGGTACTTGTCTGGGACATTCTCTCCAGTGAGATCCCCATGATTGAACCCCGCCTCCGTTCACTGGCAGCATCAGTTTAACCATAGTTCCATTGGGTCCGATTGGTAGGAAAAAAGAGATTATCTCCCCCCTCCCATAGCTAAAGGGTTTATATGCGGATTCCAATAAAGGAGGTGACTCCCCAGACTGGACAAGCCGAAGTGATCGGATGGGTCCACGAAGTGCGGGACCTCGGGGGTCTCACTTTTTTCCTGATACGGGACCGGACCGGAATTTTACAGGTAACTATCCCGAAAAAAAAGGTGGAAGAAGAGGTTCTTGCCACCGTAAGGGAGGTCTCGAAAGAGTCGCTCGTCCGGGTCCGAGGATCTGTCAAGGCAATTGAAAAAGCTCCGGGAGGCAGGGAGCTTGTCCCTGAGTCATTTGAACTACTGGCAAGAAGCGAGAGCCCGCTTCCCCTTGATGTAGTTGAGAAAGTCCCCGCCGACCTGGACACGCGTCTCGATGCCCGGTTCCTCGATGCACGTAGGCCCAGGGTGACGGCGATCTTCCAGATACGGAGTGCAGTGACCCGCACGGTCTATGATTATCTTTTCACCCGGGATTTTGTCAACATCACGACACCGAAGGTAGTTGCAGCGGCCACCGAAGGGGGAACCGAGCTCTTTCCTATCGCCTACTTTGAGAAGGAGGCATTCCTGAACCAGAGCCCCCAATTATACAAGCAGATGATGATGGCAGCGGGATTTGAGAAAGTCTTTGAGATTGGGCCTATCTTCAGGGCAGAGGAGCATAATACCACCAAGCACCTGAATGAAGCCACCTCAATCGATATTGAGGTCTCCTTTGTTGATCACAGGGATGTGATGCAGCTGCTAGAGGATTTGATAGTTCATATTTACCGGACCGTTCAGGATCAGTGTGCGAGTCCCCTTGAAATACTCGAGATTGGAGAGCTCGCTATTCCCCACACTCCCTTTGAGCGGCTCCCCTATCCTGATGCCATTGAAATGGCGGCCAGTGCAACCGGGGAGACCATTAGTTATGGCGATGACATCGGCACCGTTGCTGAAAAGGCAATTGGGGAACGAATAGGATCTCATTACTTTATCACTGACTGGCCGACTGCAATAAAACCGTACTACGCAATGCCCTGCGATGATGACCCTTCCGTATGCAAGGCATTTGACCTGATGCATCCACGGATGGAACTCTCCTCTGGTGCTGCACGGGTCCACCAGCACGACCTTCTCGTCAGCCAGATCCGGGCGAAAGGCCTCTCTCCGGAGAATTTCGAATTCTACTTGGCACCGTTCAGGTATGGCATGCCACCCCATGCTGGCTGGGGACTTGGTGCCGAACGTCTCATCATGACGATGCTTGGTCTTGGCAATATCAGGGAATCTGTACTCTTCCCACGGGACAGGCACCGGTTGACACCATGAGCATCCTTTTTCCCGGGATCACCCTCCCGACTACCGTTGTCGGAAGTTACCCTGCGATACCAGGTCATGGGCTATCCGGAATCTTTGATCCCTATCGTGAAGCTGTCAGGACAGCAGTGGCCGATCAGCTGGCCGCAGGGATCGATATCATCTCTGACGGACAGGTGCGCGGTGACATGGTCCGGATATTCACGTCGCGGCTGCCAGGGGTGAGGGGAAATGATGTTATCGGGAAAGTCTCATCACCGGAAAGTCCTATCACTGTAACCGATACGCGGTATGCGATCAGCAGGGCTTACAGGGTAAAGGGTATCATCACGGGGCCAACCACCCTCTCTTTTGCCCTCCATGTCTCATCTCCGGTGTACCGGGACCGGGCCGATCTTGCGTGTGACCTCGCTCATGCCCTTGCACAGGAAGCTTCTGCCCTTGTCGGAGCCGGTGCTGCGGTAATCCAGATCGATGAGCCAATCCTTTCAACCGGCATTGCTGACCTCGACAGAGCCAGAGAAGCCCTGGAAATAATTACCAGCGGGATCGAGATCCCTACCTGCCTTCATGTATGTGGAGACCTGACGCCGGTAATAAGCGACCTCCTTCGAATGCCTGTCAAGATACTTGATTTTGAATTCGCAAAATCACCCGCGAACCTCAATCTCTGCAGGGATCTTGACTTTGGGAAGATGATGATAGGATTTGGATGCATCGATTCTTCTGACCCGGTCCCGGAAACAAAAGATACGATACGATCGAGGATTGACATGGCTTTGAAGGTATTTTCACCAGAACAACTCCTTTTAGACCCGGACTGTGGTCTCCGTATGCTCCCACGGGATGCCGCTTACCTGAAACTATCACGGATGGTGGAAGCGGTAAAAACTGTACGAGAGGATCTGTGAGATTGTTCACACCACCCGTGATGTGGTAGAGAGCTCTATCCCTTTGTCGGTGATATTGAACGGGATCAGCCGTTTCGGTACATTAGTCTGCCGGAGCTTGTGGACTGCAAGCTGCCGTTCCACCTCGGTTGCGAAGGTCACCGCTTTCAGTTCAAGTACGACATCGGCGATACGAAAAATCCTGTTTTCATCTTCAGGCTTGTGGATATTATTATAGAGGAGGAACATGATCGTGCTCTCATCTCGGATGGCCTGCTTTCTCGCCAGGAGCAGACAACGGAGCGCATCATCGATGCCAAAATTCAGAATTAAGGATGAGAGGGAGTCGATAATAATTCGCCTTCCTTGATAGTATACCGGGAAGGCATCCGGGGTGAGTGTGCGGGCGTCAACCATCCCTTCTTCCACATCGCTGTCGATCATCAGATAGATCCCCCCGTCTCCTTCCACCTTCCAGAACTGGCGGGCAATATGGTCGATACCAGAGAGTGGGGATCCATTGATGATGACAACCGATCCACTGGGATAGCCGCCATCAATTACCGCATCGAGCCCGATGACCCCTGTAGGCTGCTTGCCGTTTTTTTGCAAGAGTGGATGCCCCCCTCCACACTACAGTATTCAATTCCTTATGATAAGTCTTCACCGGCCAGAAATCCTGAATATTCTTCCCTCAGCCTGCGTCTCAACAGTTTCCAGCCATGTAGTCTTGGGAGGGCTCCTGTCATGATAACCCCGCGCGGCACTTTGTATCCAGCCATACGTTCCCTGCAGAAAGCGATGAGATCATCAGAATCGAGAATGCCATTCTCTTTTCCAACGATAACTGCAACAGGGATCTCCCCCCTTCGCTCATCCGGATACCCAAAGACTGCAGCATCGAGGACTGAAGGATGTTTCATGAGAACATTCTCCACTTCTGTAGGGTAGATCTTCCACCCGGACATGATGATCATGTCTTTTTTGCGATCGGTGATATACAAAATGCCCTTCCTGTCAAGATGCCCGATATCTCCGGATAAAAACCATCCGTCCTGGAGGAAACTCTCATCCGTAGCCTCGGGAAGATTCCAGTATCCTTTTGCCACGGATGGTCCCCTGAGCGCAATCTCTCCATCCTCTCCGGGTGGCAGGGACACATGGGAATCTGCCGGGTCCACAATCTTCACTTCGGAATACCCCGTGGGAACTCCGACACTCATGTAATTGCCAGTCAGTTCCGGTCGTTGAGGGAGGGTGATGGTTCCCGTTCCCACCACAACGGTCTCTGAGAGGCCGTAGGCATTTGCCACCGGTATACCATACCGCCGATCAAAAGCCTCCCACACGGTAGGCAGGAGCTGGCCCCCGCCACTGATGATCACCCTTACTGTGTTCAGTGATGCTTCGGTTCCTTCAGGAGCAGTGCAGAGAGAATGAATGACTGGCGGCATACCCGAGAGTACTGATATTCGGTACTTTTTGCATAGAGCAATGTATTCTGGGAGATTGAACCGTTTCATGACAACATAGGTACCCCCGGCCCGGAGAACAGAAAGTCCCCAGCTGATCCCGACATGGCCCATGGGATAGATACCAAGATACCGATCATTTTCAGTCAGCTCAAGGACCTGCCGTTCCGTTTCAAGGCTTGTCATCCAGTTCCCTTGAGTCAGCATTGCCCCTTTTGGATTTCCTGTCGTCCCCGCAGTGTACTGGAGCTGGAAGAGATCATCGAAACCGCAATTGACGGGGGGGAATACTCTGGTATCTTCTCGTGATGCATTCAGCTGATCGAGGTTCAATCCAGTACAGGAAGATCCACTCTTTAGTACGGCCCCGCGAGTAACTGGAGCACCAGATCCATCATGCAGTATAATCCTGGCACCGGAATCACGTATCGCATAAGCAAGTTCGTCTTCCCGCAATGAGATATTGGCAGGTACAGCAACTGCACCAATCCTCCAGATAGCAAAGTAACTGATAAGGTACTCCGGGCAGCTGTCAAGATAGATGCAGACCCGGTCTCCCTTTACGACACCCTGTTCAGCGAGAGCCCGGGCAGTCCGGCTCATTCGTGAGATGATCTCCCCGTATGTCAGTTCCCGGTTTTCGGAGGGGGCGATCAAAGCAGGCCGATCCCGGCTTATAGCAAAATTATCAAGAAATACCGTGATATTCGACATCAGAGAACTCCCCGATTGTGATTATTATTATACAGTAATGTACACTATTGTTCATCATGCTATAAAGCGATGTCCAAACTACCCATAATACAGGTATGAATTTGACAATCCCGTATGAGTGCACTGACAGAACTTTGTATAATACTGCAGTTTATCCTTCCGGGACAGGGGCTTGTGTATTCTTGATACGTACTGAAAACCTCCAAAATGCCGGTTCCATTCGAAAATATGGTAGTAAAAATGATAATTACTGATATTCCGGGGGCTGCACATCCCGGGGGAGACCACCCTTGAAATGGAGTTTTATACGTGAATAAAATTCCCTTAGGCGTTCGTTCATAGTAGGATGTAATTTTGCAAGACTCATCTCAAAATGACGGAGCGTCACGTATGCTGCCCGTTCTCTCATGGCGAAAATCCCGGCTTCCCGGCAGAGACCTTCCATATCGGCTCCGACGTATCCTTCCGTCCTTGCGGCAATAGTTAAAATCAGCTCATCCCGCGCTTCATCGATGAGAGACAAACCGCGCTGTGCCATCCGGTCAACCTGGTGTTTTCTCCGCAACCCTCTGTTCAGCTTCCCTTCTCTGCCAGAACAGGTCGTGCCCAATGCATCGATCGCTTCTTCAAGGGAAAACGTCCGGTCTTTTCCAAGGGTCTCGATGAATACATCAAGGGATGCTTCATCACAGGATCCTGTTTTTTCCACGAGTTCCTCGAGTTTTGAACCCTCGAGGGGTATGTATCTAAGATGGATTCCAAGGATCTTAACCCTGTCAGCAAGATTTGGCTCACCGATATAGACGAGACGGTCGAACCGGCCGGCACGAAGAAGAGCGGGATCAACCAGGGTCGGCTGGTTGGTCGCTCCCATCACGACAACATCCCTGAGTTCCTCAAGCCCGTCAATTTCGGTAAGTATCTGGTTAAGCACGGTCTCCATCACATGCGAACCAAGATCAGATCCGCGGGTTGGTGCCAGGGCATCAAGCTCATCAAAGAAAATAATGGAGGGGGCAACCTGCCGGGCTTTCTTGAAGACCTCCCGTACAGCCCGTTCACTCTCACCAACCCACTTGGACAGGAGCTGCGGGCCTCGTATTGCAATGAAGTTAGCCCCGCTTTCATTTGCCACTGCCTTTGCAATAAGGGTCTTTCCGGTTCCTGGTGGACCATACAGAAGAACTCCACGCGGCGGAGTAATGCCCAGCTCCTCAAACCTTTCTCGTTCGGTGAGCGGGTACTCAACCGCCTCTCTTATCTCCTGCTTTGCTTCCTCTAGTCCGCCTACATCATCCCAGGTCACATGGGTGACCTCAAGCATCACCTCGCGCATTGCGCTCGGGCTTACATCCCGGAGCGCTGACCGGAAGTCCTGTGCATTTACCTCCATCCGGTCGAGGATCTCCTGCGGGATCTCCTCATCGTCGAGGTTCATTTCAGGAAGGTAGCGCCTCAATGCCCGGATAGCCGCTTCCCTTGCAAGTGCTGCGAGGTCGGCACCGACAAACCCATGGGTCTGCTTGGCAAGTACAAGCAGGTCCACTTCCCCGGCAAGTGGCATGCCCCTCGTATGAATTTTTAGTATCTCGGTCCTGTCCGGTTCACTCGGGACACCTATCTCTATCTCCCTGTCAAACCTGCCAGGTCTCCTGAGTGCAGGATCGATGGCATCCACCCGGTTGGTAGCTCCAATCACCACCACCTGCCCTCTCTCCTCAAGGCCATCCATCATGGTAAGAAGCTGTGCTACTACCCTTCGTTCCACTTCTCCGGTTACCTCTTCCCTGCGGGGAGTGATCGAATCGAGCTCATCAATGAAAATGATTGAGGGAGCATTGGATTCTGCCTCTTCAAAAATCTCTCTCAGTTTCTGCTCACTCTCCCCATAGTATTTGGAGATGACCTCGGGACCTGCGATTGAGATGAAATGCGCACCGCTCTCGCTTGCCACCGCCTTTGCGATCAGGGTCTTCCCGGTCCCGGGGGGACCATACAGGAGGACGCCCTTTGGCGGTTCGATCCCGAGTTTCTGGAAAAGCTCCGGATGGCGCATCGGTAGTTCGATCATCTCCCTCACACGCTGGAGTTCATCCTTCAATCCCCCGATGTCCTCGTATGATATTCTTTTCAGGCCTTCGAATCCGGCAGCAGGCTTCTCAGAAAATTCTATCTGGGTATTTTTTGTGATAATAACCGCTTGTTCAGGCTCGATCTCAACGACTTTATAGGAGACGATCTGCGGTTGAAGAAATGGAAGGCCTATCATTATTGGAACGGAATCGTTTTTCACAACAGGAAAATCGATCAATGCATTAAGCACGTTCGGGTTGCTGCTAACCGGAACGCTCCGTGGCAGGTCTTCAGGGGGGGCCAGCACCACCCTCCGTGCTTCGATCTCATCGCGAATCGCGACGATTTTCACGGTATCTCCAATGCTGACACCGGCATTTGTCCTCGTGAAATTATCGATCCTGACCTTATTCTGGTTCCAGTCCTCGACGAGGGAACGCCAGACTTTGGCAACGGTCCGGCGTTTTCCTTCCACCGCAACAATATCGCCAGGAGATATCTTCAGGTACAGCATTGTTTCAGGATCAAGCCGTGCCTTCCCGCCTCCCTGATCGCCCGGATAGGCACTATCAACCTTCAGAAATATCTCAGGCATCACCTTAAAAGTCATATACACAGGGATTTATAGGTACTGGTAATTTATGCGGCTGCTTGTCTTTGATCCCTTCCATGGCGCTGCAGGGGATATGATCACCGGTGCCCTTCTTCATATCGGGGCCGATCGGGAGGCCACCGTTTCTGCGATGGCCTCCGTTGTCGGTACGCCTGATATATCCCTGGTTGAACGTGCCGGGATCAGGAGCATCCTGGTGAAGACCCGGGCTACCTCGGAAAAGAGAACATTTTCTGAGGTCATTCAGAGGGTACAGAATGCCCGGGCAACCGATTCGGCAATTGCCATGGCAGGCAGAGTATTTGAACGGATTGAACGGGCTGAAAAAGAGATACACGGGCATACCGATCATTTTCATGAGGTTGGAGCAGATGATGCTGTTGCAGAAGTGGTGGGGGCTTGCACCGCATTCCTCTCCCTGCATGTTGACGGTTGCATCGTTCTGCCTGTGATGCTGGGCGGGGGTTTCATCACCGGTTCCCATGGGTCCTATCCAGCCCCTGCACCGGCAACACTCACCATCTCCATGCAATCGGGGCTCCGGGTCATGTTTGGTAAGCCGGAAGACGGGGAACTCTGTACCCCCACCGGGGCAGCCCTCCTCTCCGAATTTTCATCAGGATCCGATCTATCCAATCGCGACTGCTCTGTTATCTGTTCAGGATATGGTGCCGGTACGAAAAATCCTCCCATGCTCGCAAATGTGCTCCGTGCGATGATCGTAGAGTATACCGATGACAAAGAACCTGGTGATGTCGACCTTCTTGAAACAAATGTCGATGATGTCAGCCCTGAAATTTTGTCCTATACCATTTCACGGCTGATAGATGAAGGGGCATTCGATGTTAGTGCAATACCCTGCACGATGAAGAAAGGACGACCAGGGCATCTGATCAGAGTGATTGCAGCCTCCGGGGAGGGGAGACGGCTTGCAGCAGTGATGGCCGAAGAACTCGGAACCCTTGGTATCCGCTCTGTCCCAGCGGTCCACAGGTTCATCGCAGAGCGTTCGGTAAGGGAGATTCCAGTCACGATCTTGGGAGAAGAACGGAAAATGCGGATAAAATGCGGCATGTTGCAAGGCAAAGTGATCTCGATCAAGGCAGAGTATGATGATGTCAGCAGCGTGGCTCATGAGCTGGGTATGCCCGCCCGGACGATTGCCCGGCTCACCGAAACCCAGGCATGGGACTATATTGGGAAGTCCATGCAATGACGCTCGCAAGAATGAGTACCGGGGTGCCGGCATTCGATAACCTGCTCGGGGGAGGACTCGAGCCGCGGGTAATCACTCAGATCTATGGTGGGCCGGCAAGTGGCAAGAGTGTGCTCTGCGTCATTGCTTCTGTCTCATGTCTGAATGAAGGGAAAGGAGTAATATTCATCGACACGGAAGGATTTTCTATCGAACGGTTCCGGCAGGTAGCCGGGAAGGACGCCGAACGGCTTGCCGGAAGTCTTTTTCTTTACGAACCGCATGATTTTGACCATCAGGGCATCGTTATCGCCGGACTTGACAGGGTACTCTCCCGGGGAGGTATCGGGCTTATCGTGATGGATTCATCGACCGGACTTTACCGGACCAATCTTGAAAAGGGTCACGATGCAATGCAGAGCCTCTCAAAGCAGATGGTCCATCTGCTCGGGTATGCCAAGAGATACGAGATTCCTGTACTTATCACAAACCAGGTTTACATGGATGTGCAGAAGAACACGTTCGTGGGTCTTGGAGGCACCGCCCTTGCACATATATCGAAGGCAATAATCAGGATTGACATACTGAACAGGTACCGGAAGGCGACGCTTGAGAAGCACAGGTCACTGGCACCGGGAGGTAGTTTTGAGTTTGATATCGTTGAGAGAGGGATTTTCGTCAGGAACGGGGGCACAGGATGAAGGATCAAAACCAATGGATTGAGAGAACAGGAATTGTGATGAGTGTGTTTCTCGTTCTTCTTTTTCTTAGTGTGAGTGGGTGTACAACAGTTGAAACCACCCAGAGTGGAAAGGACCCTATATGGCAGACAACGCCGCTCACCGATGTCCGGACAGGAACACCATTCAGCATCACAGAAATAAACGATTTGCCCCTCCTTATCCAGCCATTCACCATCACATGCCCGATCTGCATGCAGCAGCAGGCAGAGATCTCAGATCTCTATGCTTCCGGAAAGCTTCAATTTGTAATGATAGGACTGGATATCGATCCGAATGGGAACGAAAACTCACTGAGAGATTATACCCGGAATCATGATTACTATGGATTCTATGCCCATTCACCACCTGAAATGACCAGGTCTCTTGTAGATCAATTCGGGATGCGGGTGCTCTCCCCTGCCCAGGCACCTCTTATCATCGTATGCCCCGATGGTAAGGCAACGATCCTCGATCCTGGGGTAAAGAGTTCAGAGGACCTGCTGAAGGTGCTTACCGCAGGCTGTCCGGAATGAGCCTGGCAGATCTGACCGTAGCATTCATCGCAGGCCTCCTTTCCCCTCTCGGGGCTGCCTGCATCCTCCCCCTTTATCCTGGTTACCTCTCCTTCCTTGCAGCACAGGATCAGGATGATGATCGTCGAATTCCACACATCCGGATCCTTCTTGGTTTCATTGCCGGTGCAGGGATTCTTGCTGCAATGCTAGGATTCGGTCTCCTGGTTGGGGTAATCTTCACCCTCCCAATCGGTGATGTACTGTCGATTGTTTCCCCCATTGCTTATGCAATTCTTGGAGGTATCGGGATACTTCTTGTTTTAGGGGCGGGATTCGGCCTCCCCTTCCGGACACCGGACATGATGAAGGGAAAGTCCCCCCTGGGAGGAGCGTTCCTTTTCGGGCTTTTCTTTGGAATCCTTATCCTGCCCTGCAATGCAGGACCGGTGACTGTGTTACTTGCACTCAGTACAAGTGCTTCCGATTTCGCCTCCAATCTGGGAAATTTCCTGGTATACGGGGTAGGAATGGCGATACCGCTCATCGCAATCTCTGCATTTTCATCATACAAAGGGGAACGGTTCGTTCGGGCTCTCACAACCCACCGCCGGGGGATTAACATCGCAACCGGTATTCTGATGCTCAGTGTTGCTCTTTATTACCTTCTTGTCGTTTTCAGAATCCAGGAATGGGTGTTCCATCCCTGATTATCCTCTTGAAATGCCAAACCCGATCAGAACGTGATGGATCCCTTGAATACTGTCTCAGCAGGACCTTCGAGCAGGGTTTTCTCACCAAGTGTGATGACGAGTGGCCCACCTTTGGTATCAACACTGACTTTTGTCCCTGTATATCCCAGGTGTTGGGAAACCGCAGCTGACGCCGTAGCACCGGTCCCGCAGGAGTATGTCTCATCCTCCACCCCGCGCTCGAACGTCCTTATACTGATGTGATCCTCGCCCTCACGCTTTACAATATTGACATTTGCTCCCTCCGGGAATGAGGCATGGCGACGGATGGCTGGCCCGACTTCCGCGAGTGGAAACGACTCCAGGTCCTCAACGAAAATCACCGCATGGGGAACACCTGTATTGACTGCATACACCTGGTATCCCTGAATCGTTTCCCTGTATTCCCCTTCACCGCTCGCTGGAATATCAGTACGGTTGAATCGTGGTTCCGGCATCTGTATCGTCGCAAGAAAAGTATCATCAACATATTCCATCTCGACATGTATTATTCCTGCCAGGGTCTCGATGGTGCAGGTCTTTTCCACATACCCTGCATCGAACGCATGTTTTACAAAACAACGGATCCCATTGCCACACATCGGGGCTTCGCTCTCATCCGGCTGGAATACTCGCATCCTGAGATCAGCAGAACCAGACCGGGAGAGGTAAAGAACCCCATCCCCGCCAATACCAAACCTTCGGTCGCAATACAGCAGGGCAAACCGGGATTTCATCTCGTCAGGGATTATCGTCTTTCCATACTCATCGATGAGAATAAAATCATTCCCATTGCCATGCATCTTCTCAAAGGTAATTTCCATGGTATCTCACACTTCGTCCTGTTCCTTCTCTCACGTTTTCCTTTTTTCCGGGGTGATACTTCCGTTTTGTTTTTAATTAAAGCAATTATTGGTAAGGGGATTAAACTGGCGTGCTCCAAAGTCCCCAATCTCCCATCCCAGGTAATCACGGATGATGATGTATGCCATCTGAGGAGGGATTGCTCCCTCTTCGGTCATGATCAGGTCGACATATTCAGGAGGGGTCACATCGAACACAGGGTTTCTCACCGTGATATGGGGTAGTGTTTTTGCAATTGTATCGGGGAGCACTTCGGATCCATCCCGTTCTTCGATCTCGATAAATTCGCCAAGTATAGTCCGCGGGGCAAACTTGTAGGTCTCTGCAGCCACTAGGAAACTTGTCCTAGCTTCATGTGCAGCCAGGGCAATCTGGGAGGTCCCTATCTTGTTTACGACAGCACCGTTTACGGAAACGGCATCAGCTCCGACAATCACCCTGTCGACCTCCTTCATGAAATAGCGAACTGCTGAATCAACAATATACGTGGTGGGTATCCCTGCATCATTGAGTATCTTGATGGTCAGGAGCCCCTGGTTTCCCGGTCGGACTTCCGTTGCATACACGGTGAAGTTGACACCATTCCGGTGCGCATCCAGGAGACATTCGAGGGCCGCTTCAGAATTACAGTGGGTGAGGACCACTTCCCCATCCCTGATATGCCGTGCTCCAACTTCACCGATACGCTGGACTGCACTCTCTGATGTACAGATGAACGACTCGCATGCCCTGGCGAATTCTTCCTTTGCTGTTGAAACCGAGTGAATTTCCCTTGACAAGGTACGCATCACCAGGTGAACGGCATTTGGAAGGGATACGGCAGTAGGCCGGGTGGCGATCAGGAGATCGGCAGCGTTTGACATCTCCTTCCTGTACTCTGCAAGATCTTTTAAGGATAAGGTATCAGAATGTTCCTTGAGCGCTGTGACTGCGGCCCTGGCAATCCTTCCTGCTCCCCGTATCTCCATCTTCTTTATTTTCTCAGCAGTATCAGTAACCAACATAGGCTGTACGTAGTACATGCCAGCAGAGTCCAAAGAACTTTACGGGATTCCACACTAATGTCGATGGCCGTGGTGTTTGACAGCGCAGGGACCCTCCTCCATACCTACCGGGTGGCAAAGGATGTGAAACGGCAGATGTTACTTCCCGGCATCGAGACGGTGACCCTCACGTTCAGCTCTCCTGAACGAGTTCTCGTAGTCATCCACGTCCATTCCAGGGAGATCATAGGATCGGATCCTGCCACCCTCCTTTCCAATTACCTCGTATCTCATAAAGCAGGATTTGGTGTCAGCTGTACGAGGAAGATCACGACTGCTGAAGATATCGGTGATGTACTCTATCGTGATAGCCATGCGACGATTGGAGATCTTCAGGACTGCATCAGGAACGTCTGGCAGGTCTGCAAAAGAGAATCGGTCGTCACATTGAATTCAGGCGTTATTCTGAACATGGCAAAGAAAACCATCGAGTTCACCGTTACAACCGGGGGGAGACCTTTTGAAGGTGCAAAAGAGGCGATACGAGATCTTCACGTGATGGGCATACCAACCTTTATTGCATCCGGTGACCGGGTAGCAAAGCTCGAAAAGATGGCAGACTACCTCGGAATACCGCGGGATAGGGTGTATGGAATTGCCACACCAACGGTGAAAGCCCAAATCGTGGCAGACCTCCAGAGCGAGTATGACACGGTAGTGATGGTCGGAGACGGGATCAACGATCTCTGTGCCATGAAAAAGGCTAATCTCGCAATCCTGACCGAAGAACAGCAGGGAGATAAACCAGGTGAACTCTATCAGGCAGCCCATCATGTTGTGAAAAACGTGCGAGAAGTGGTTGAAATCGTCAAAACGATGTCAAATGAATGAATCCCATACAGGTGCAATGATATAAAGAGTAATATGCCTCAAACACAACATTAGGTTATGAGAGGAGAGGAATGAATCCACTGATCACCGTTGATTCTGTCTGCATGGACTTTGATGGAAAACGGGTCCTGAACAATATTTCTTTTACGATTGGTGAAGGGGAAGTCCTCGGGATTATCGGGAGGAGCGGGGCAGGAAAAACCGTTCTTATGCACCTCGTCAGGGGGGTCGAGCAGGCCCCGACTTCCGGAAAGATCATCTATCATATCGCCTCTTGCGACGCATGCGAATACGTGGGAGTAGGCAGCCTAGCAGGATCCCCCTGCCCGAAGTGTAGCGGGATGATGAAGGCGCTTGATGTCGATTTGTGGGACGAGAAGAATAATGCCATGAAACGGAGGGTGATGAGGAGCACTGCAATCATGTTCCAGCGGACGTTTGCCCTTTATGGTAATGACCGCGTGATCGAAAACGTCCTTCATGCACTCGATGACATTGATTATCCTCCTGACAAAGCGATCAACCGTGCTGCCGATCTCCTCGACGAAGTCCGCCTCTCCCATCGCATGATGCACATCGCTCGCGACCTGTCCGGAGGTGAAAAGCAGCGGGTCGTCCTGGCAAGACAGCTCGCCAAAGAGCCATTCCTCCTCTTTGCCGATGAGCCTACAGGGACGCTCGATCCACAGACCGCTCACCTCGTCCATACCATGCTCACCGAAGCTGCAACGGGGAATAACATGGGTATGGTTGTCACCTCGCATTTTCCTCAAGTGATCGAAGAAGTTACCGATCGGGCACTTCTTCTTGAAAATGGTACTATCGCCTACCTCGGAGAGCCGAAGGAAGTTATCCACAAATTCATGGAAGGTGTTGGCATCGATGAAGGGCATGAAGCTCCTGAAATAGGGGAGAATATCCTCACAGCACGCGATGTATACAAACGGTATATCTCGGCCGACAGGGGTGTTATCAAAGCGGTGAACGGGGTGAGCTTTGATGTTTCGGAAAAGGAGATATTCGGGATTATCGGAAAAAGTGGGGCAGGAAAGACGACCCTTTCACGGATTATAGGCGGGATTATAGAACCAACTTCTGGCGAGATGAACATCAGGATCGGTGATGATGTTGTCGATATGACCAAGCCAGGTATTGAGTTCCGTGGTCGGGCCAAGGGATATATTGGCCTGCTCCACCAGGAATATGATCTGTACCCCCACCGGACTGTACTTGACAACCTCACTGATGCAATCGGGCTGGAATTTCCAAAGGAACTTGCCATGCGAAAGGCTATCCTAACCCTTAAAATGGCAGGATTCCAGGAAGAAAAGAGCAGGGAGATCCTCGACCGTCACCCTGGCCAGCTCTCCGAGGGTGAACGACACCGGGTTGCCCTTGCCCAGGTACTCATCCGTGAACCCAGGTTGATTATCCTGGATGAGCCCACCGGAACCATGGATCCCCTGACCAAAATCGATGTCAAACATTCTATCCTCCATGCCAGGGATGAAATGGACGAGACGTTCATCGTTGTGTCCCATGATATGGATTTTGTCAAAGATGTCTGTGACCGGCTCGCTCTGATGAGGGGCGGGAAGATCATCCAGATTGGAAAAACGGATGAAGTCCTGGCAAGTCTTACCGAAGATGAACGCCAGATCATGGGCAAAGCAGTTTCGGGATAATGACGCCCACCATACGTCTCGATGGGCAGACTCTTGATATCGAAGAAGGTAAACGCCTATCTGAGATTATTTTGGATAAAGATCCGCGGTGTTCTGTCGCAGTGATACGACCTGCAACCCGTGAATCAGCCAGTACGTCCAGTTTCCGGGTCATTACAACGCAGGGTGAAATTACCATCGAGCCCTCAGGCAAAGGGCCGGAAATTTTAACCATGCTCACTTCCGGAAACCCGCTTACACTACACTGGCATGACCGTTATTCATCCGCTTTTGGTCCTTTTGCCAGCACCCTCAGGCCCGCCAGAATACCGCACCTCTATGAACGGGGAGATGTTATTCTTGGTTGTGGGGGGTATGATCCCAAACGATCCTATATAATTTTTTCAAAAATGAGACATGCAGCCGACCTTGGAGCTGATGACACGGGCGGAATTATTGGCAGGGTTGTTTCAGGAATCGGGGTCCTTGACCGGTGGAAGACCGGCGATTCGATACAAGGTGTGGAACAGGTAATCAGCTGGGCGGATACCAGCCGTTCATTCACCACAATCAGCAATGATCTTGTTCTTGAAGATGGTATGGAAATTATCACCAGTGTCTCGATCACGGCCGCAGGGTATGAAAAAGGCCGGATTGATACTGCCACGGCCGAGAGCGTGGAACACCTGCTTCTCACCTATGAAGAGGGGTTATATCATATCGGGAGAGTAGCAAGCACGCATATTGCGGATGTCAGCAGGATTGGTACCGATGTTCCCGAAGAGAACCGCCTTCCGAGACGGGAAGGGCTCGTAACTGCAAGGACGAGGGGGAGGGGAAGAGGGAGCATCTATATCTATATCACTGATATCCCTGCCTCAAATGCCCACACCATTGTGGGACAGGTTACCAGAGGAATCGAACTGGTACGGCTCGCAAAAGAAGGGGAAATATTCTGCCTGAAGATCGATCCCCCGCGTTTTGATCTGGTTGGTCTCATGCTCCCTTCCGCTGAGGAGGCTGCCCTTGTAAAGGGTATACGACTTGTTGTCGACAACCACGAGGGTGAGCGGGTGGTGGTCAGCCAGACCCCGGAAACCACCCTTGCATGCCTTGCGACAGGAGAAGTCCAGATCACTACGGTCCCGCTCTCACGGGTAGTTGACATCGCTCTTGACGACCTCCATGCCCCTGACTCCTGCAATATCTTCAGAAAGCTGACCGGGCTCCACCTTCACCATGTTGGGAGTCTTCCCCTCTTCTTCCATTTCGAGGATGTGTACCTCTTCAAACCCCCGGTACCCAAAGAGGTGAGTATTGTGCCCGAAAATGTCCCATCCGATACTGTACCTTCCGGGACGCTTGCCATCACAAACGATTCTCGAAGGGGCTCAGGGCTCGTGGGAGTAAGGACGACCGATAACAGCGAATTCGGGCCGACTTCCGAGCCGTTTGAAGGGACGAATGTGCTTGGGAAAGTACTCGATCTTCACAAGCTTCGCGATTACAAGGAGACCGAAATTGTATTTATCAGGGAGGCAGGGAGATGACCGAATATCATCCGAAGTATACCAATACCGTCACAAAATATGTATTTGTTGAATCGCCCGAGATGACACCCGGGGACCTGGCCATACGGACTTACGAGATCTCCCAGGGCGTCATGATTAAAGAAACCTGTTTTGGCCTTCAGATCACAGGAAATGAGGATGATGTCAATGCAATTATTGATCATCTCCGGAAATTCGATCCTGCCCATATCTTCGTAAAAGACCGGGGTTTCCCCCCAGGTGATTCACGGAGGTGCAGGGCGAACCTTGGAGGTGCACGTCCCGGATATTTCGGTCATGAATTTGAGATCTCAATCAGCCGATTCATATCCAAAGGACTTGAGGAGCTCCCGAAACGGCCAATTGGATCCGTACCGAAACCACCCGTTCCTGCCGGGAGTGATAAACTGGATGCAAAGAAGATCCAGAAGATAATCGAATCAGTGGAGACCTGACCATGGCAAAGGTGTTTATTTATCCCACAACAAGCCTCATCCTATCCGATCTCGTGGCAAGGTTCGGGCATACCCCGCTCTCTGCTGCCCTCCAGATACGGGAACACATCCAGTCCCCGGGCCTGGAATCCCCACCCCTCCAGATCACTCCAGAGGATCCCAAGAGAGGTCTGAAGTGGGCGGCAGTAGAGGTTCCATCAGGAGTAAGAGGGAGGATGTCCCTTTACGGCCCGATGATTGATCAGGCGGAGGCCGCAATTATCATACACGATGCTGATTTCTCATTTGGTTGCATGGGGTGTGCAAGGACAAACGAGCTGATCCAGTTTCTCCTGCGAAAGAGTGGTATCCCGGTTCTTGATCTCCGATACCCGAGGACAGAAGAAGAGGGTATTGAATTTGTTGCCGCGATAAAGAAATTCCTTGAAGAACTTGGCGGAGGTGGTGCATGAGCCTTGTCAGAATAGCACAACTGTCGTGCGGACCTGAATACTCAGGGGTCCAGAAAGAGATCGATGAAGCGGCCAGGTCTGTCGAGGCAGAAATCTTTTTCCCCGATATCAGGCTTGCTGATATACGCCAGGGTTTTGATCTTTTCGGCCTCGATGTCCGGAGCCCGGACCTGAAACTGGCTATTGCCAGGGCACGGGCTCTAGTTGAAGGGAAAATTGAGGCCGATGCGGTATTCATCGCTACCTGTTTCCGTTGTGCGGAAGCTGCCATCGTAAGAAACGAACTGCGGCGTTACATCCATGAGAATTCGCGCCTTCCGGTCGTCAGTTACTCCTTCACTGAGCGGACCACCGCAGGGACACTTCTTACCAGGATGGAGGCACTGACGACGATTGCCAGGAGAAGAGCGCTGCTTGCCCGCGAAGTCCAGGAAGGATTGACATTGGGCGTTGATTCAGGTTCAAGTACAACAAAGGCAGTGATCATGCAGGACAACCAGATCATCGGCACCGGCTGGCTTCCCACTACCGCTGTCCTGAAGAGTGCAGAGGACGCCGTTGATCTTGCCCTGAAGGAGGCTGGTGTAGGCAGAGAGGAGATCCAGGCAACAGGAACAACCGGATATGGTCGGTTCCTCGTTGGAGAGAAGATGCATGCCGATCTCATCCAGGAAGAACTTACCGTTAATTCAAAGGGAGCCGTGTACCTGGCCGACACCCAGCATGGGCCATCGACCGTGATCGATATCGGAGGGATGGACAACAAGGCCATCAGTGTACAGGATGGTATTCCCGGAACATTCACCATGGGCGGGATCTGCGCTGGAGCCAGTGGCAGGTTCCTCGAGATGACCGCGAAAAGACTCGGGGTTGATATCACCGAGCTCGGTCCCCTTGCAATGCGGGGGATGGGACGGGAGGTTCCGATGAACAGTTATTGTATCGTGTTTGGTACCCAGAGCCTTGTGAATGCCCTTGCAGCCGGTAGTTCCCCTGAAGATGTTGCTGCAGCTGCATGCCATAGCGTCGCAGAGCAGGTATTCGAACAGCAGCTCCAGGAAGTCGATATCAAAGAACCGGTGATAATGGTGGGCGGAACGTCACTTATCCAGGGACTGGTGAAAGCCATGGGCGATCTGCTCCAGGTTGAAGTCGTTGTCCCCCACCATTCCCAGTACATCGGGGCTGTGGGGTCTGCACTCCTTGCATCAGGATTTATCAAGGGATCCTAGATGGATGCGATCGAATATTTCGAGGTGGAAAGCCCTGAGGAGACAGGTCGTGCCTATTATCGCCGTATCGCCGATATTGTACTTCTCGACCACAACCTGCTTCGAGTTATCAAAAAACTCCATATCTCAATCGATCCACGGATCCCCCTCTTTATTGCAGTGGGGGTGACAAAAAAAATCCCACGAGTGGTCAGGGTCCGGGACATCGCTGATGTGAATGTCCAGGAGAGAAAGGTAACTCTCTCGATTGGTGATGAAACATACCTTGCACCTCTTCTGAAGATACTCTGGGCGGAGTACGGGGGAGACAAGGTGATACAGCCCGACAGGTTTACGGTAATACTCAATATTGAGGGAGCAGATGGTCACCAGATTGAAGAGATACCCGTCATTGATCCGAGCGAATCTCTCTATAAGGACCTGATCTATGCTCTTCTGGTTATCCAACCTGAGGGTTTCAAAGTTCGAAGGCAATATTATGGCAAAGAGAAGTTTTACCTCGTGGCAAGCGAGAACACGCTCCCGGAGAACTTCGAGGATCTCGTGAAGGAAAAATTTGCTCTGATGGGTGAGAGCCTGTGAACCTTGTACCGATAACCTACAAAGGGGGTATCTATCGCCATGACGAGATCATGGACCTGATCGAAGACCTGGGGGGTTACATTATACAGAAACACATCCTTGCCCAGGAAGTAGTCCTCCAGGCGCTTGTCCCACGGGAAGATATTGAACTCATCGCCCGGATAGGAAAGCCACTTACCGGTGAGATTATACCCTCACCTCTTGTCGGAACCGAGATTGCAGTAGTAACGATGAGCCTCGAGATCCACCACCTTCCCCATGCGTCCTGTGACGTCGCTGAATATGTAAGGCGGATGGGCGCAAAGACCAACATGGTCGGGCTTGCACGAGGATTCGGGAAACGGATTGCGCAGTTGAACGATGAGGAGAGGGATGTCATCAATGAGCACGACCTTGCAGTCTACCTCCTTGGCGACTTTGAGACATGCATTGAATACAAATTCCCAGTCATTCGGAGAGGGATTCATGTCCCTATCATAGTTCTTGGCGGGCCTTCGACCGAGACTCTGAAGAAGATCATCGATCCACCGGTTGACGGTTATGTGGGTAATGTCGGTCGCTTCATGCACCGGACGAAAGAATCAGATGAACTTGAAATGCTCGATCAGGTCGTGACCGAGATTACCAGAGTTCTTGACAAGAAGAGAGAAGAGATTGCCAAGGACCCCCCTACAGTATCACCGGCCCGGCTGATGGACGTCATCAGCAGCCAGGTTGATGAGATCCATGAAGTCCTCTCACCAACTCCTATCACCGTCCAGATGACCGGTCTCAGGGTAAAATTACCGTACGACCACTTCGCCCCCGTTCTGAAAGACATTGTTGTAGAAGAGGGGATCACTATCGGGGAAGTGGCAGAGATCCTTCCCTCAAGGATGCGGGACTATATTCTCTTACGGATTAAGCCATTCTCAGAAACCAATATCATGGTCTGATAAATCGATACGAACGAATGAAAACAACAGGATACCCTGTTAGGTACAGAGGTAGCCGATGAGGTGAAAAGTCATAATGGCATTGAGAGCATCGTCTCTTTCCATTGCCCAATTTGTATAACTTTTTTTTCCTGACATTTTGGGCCGTGTATTTTGACCATTTTTCCCTCGTATATCTTTTACGAGGCAGTGGTTAAAATGGGACTTTACCCAAGTGAAATGCTTCTTCCTCTCTCCTGCATACCTTCGCCGATGGGAGGAGGGCCGTTGCACTCCTTCGTGCTGCTCTTTTATTTAAAGGGGCAGATATTTAAAATTACCAAAATTAAACAATCCCCGGGTAGACAGCATAAAAATATCTGGGTTATTGTGCCATAACACCGGCAATCTTGAAATACTGGAAGTTGGTTGCTGGTACAGGATCGGATTGGAAATGCCAGGTCTGACCTGATCCGAAATACTCTACCTGGGCATGAGCATTTCCGAGCAGATTACCATTGGAATCAAAAAGGTTAAAAGTAATCTGCAGATAGGACAGGGAACCGGGTCCTTCGTTTTTCATTCGCCCGTAGATGATAATTGTACCTGATGCATCTTTCTTTGAGTTGGATTCAATCATTGTCAGGCGGTACTCAGGAGGTGTTGAATAGGGTACGTATCCATACGAACGTTCGATATAGCCGGATGCTGGCAATTCAGTGGGAGTATTTCGCAACGGCTGTGAGGCAGTCTGCTCGGTAGATACCGTTTGGGAGGGTGTTGGTTCTATCGTTCCCGTTTGACCAGGAATTTCAGATGGTCCGACCGGTTCAAATGGGCCTACACAACCCGCAAAAAGAAGATATGCTAAAATCACCAGGATCATAAGGCCGGATTGCATCGTATGCCGGGGAAGAGATCTGATGGGGATATTCATGGATCCCTTGTGGAATTTTTAGGGATAAGTACCTTTTGAGAGATTCTCCTTTATCGGATTATCTGGAAAATGGACCACATTTTGTTAAATACCTTGTATACAGTGCAAAAATTTTCCCAGTCTCCTCAATTTTCGCAGTAACATCCCTTCATCATCACCATTCTTAATGTTGGAGGGGGACGATAGCATATACCAGTATGTCCGATCTAGCCGATTTTGAGCTTACCCTGAAACGCATCATTGAAATTGGCGGTGAAGAGACCGCTACGAAATGGATGGAGAATATCGAGACCGAGTATGGTCGTGCCCCACTCATCTTCAAGAGAATGGCTGAACGCCCTGAGGTTCTCATCTCGCACCTGCTTTACAAGAGCACCGTGACAGGAACGAGTGCTATGGAACCTAAGTACGTAGAGCTGATCAGCATGGCAGTCGGAGCTGCCCTCAAGTGCCAGCACTGCACAAGTTATCATTTACAGGCTGCTGTGAAGAAAGGAGCCACCAGAGAGGAAATCCTCGAAGTTATTCTCATTGCCGGCCTTATATCAAATTCATCCGTCCTTGCTAATGCATACCGGATTTTTGATGAGAAGATGGCAAAATGTATCCCATGCGAGAACGCAGGGGTAACACCGTAACAGCAGCACGGATGCATTCATGCCCTCTTTTTTCCTCCCCAATTATTTCTTTTTTGACGGTTCTTGGGCAGAACCGGGACGAGGCACTGTTCTCCATCTCCAATGAGGTCCATTCTCCCTGTTGCATGGAGACCCTCCAGAACCAGCTCATGGTTCGCTTTATCGAGATACTGGAGCATCGCCCGTTGGATCCGTTTCTCCCTGTCCTTTGGCACGTGCACTGGTTCAAGGGTGAATGGGTTGATACCGGTATGATACATACATGTTGAAAGCGTCATCGGAGTGGGAGTAAAATCCTGGACCTGTTCTGTATACAGGCGGTTGTCCCGGATATACTCAGCAAGTTCTATCATATCCCTAATGGTGCAGCCCGGGTGTCCTGACATAAAATAAGGAACCAGGTACTGCCTTTTCTTTTTTCCTGCCTGGAAGGCCTTGAACTTCTCGCGGAATGAGTCGAATGCTTCCCTGCCTGGTTTTCCCATCAGGCCCGTTACATGCTGGGTGATATGCTCAGGTGCAACCTTGAGATGGCCGGACACATGCCAGGTACAGAGCTCTTCGAGATAGTCCTCCTCATCCCGTCCAATCAGGTCATAACGGATTCCGGAACTGACAAAGACCCGTTTCACCCCGGGAATTTGCCGCAGTGTTTTCAGCAGTGTTATCTGGTGGTCATGAGAGCAGGCAAGGTTCGGACAACCAGGGGTGCATACCCGATCCGGGCAGGTACCCCTGGTTTCCCAGTTCCTGCAGAACATCCCGTACATATTCGCTGTCGGCCCCCCAACATCCTGGACGATCCCCCTGAAACCCGGGAGTGTTGTTATTCTGGTGATTTCCCTGGTAATTGATGAAAGGCTCCGGCTCTGGATGATGGATCCCTGGTGGTGGGAGATCGCACAGAACGAACAGTTGCCAAAGCAACCCCTGTGACTTACCACTGAAAACCTGACCGGTTCCAACGCGGGGATAGGTTCTTCGTAGGAGGGATGAGCAGTCCTGGAGAACGGAAGTTCATAGAGCCGGTCAAGTTCATGGGTTGACAAAGGGCGCGATGGAGGATTTTGACTGATCAGCGTTTTTGGATGTGCCTGAACCACTCTTCTCCCCCGATGGGGATCCTGTTCAGCATGAATCATGGAGAAAGCCCTGGCATAAGAGCGCTTGTCAGAGGAGACTTCAGTAAATGAGGGAATTATTACTGCTTCAGACGAAGAATGTTCATTGATTGAATGAATTCCTTTTTTTATGACAGTTCCGGGAATATTCGTAATCGCGGCGATATGTTCACCTGACGAGAGCCGTTCGGCTATCGTGAAAAGAGGCAGCTCACCCATGCCAAAGACAAGGATGTCCGCTGGTGCATCCGCAAGCAGCGATTGGCGGACCCGGTCGGACCAGTAGTCATAATGTGCAAAACGTCTCAGACTGGCTTCTATTCCTCCAATGACCAGGGGCGTCTCAGGGAAGAGCCTGTGTAGCTTTTCTGCATAAACGAGCGATGCCCGGTCAGGACGACGCCATTTGCCCCCGGGAGAATAGGCATCGGTGGAGCGAAGGCGTTTCCTTGCAGTATAATGGCTCACCATCGAGTCGACATTTCCGGCAGAAATGGCAAAAAAAAGACGCGGTTTCCCAAGCCGGAGAAAGTCCTGTGGCTGCTGCCAGTCCGGCTGGGCGATGATCCCAACGGAGAAGCCCCTGTCCCAGAGTGCACGCGAGAGCAGGGCTGATGCAAATGAGGGATGGTCAACGTACGCATCACCCGATATAAAAATGATATCAAAAGTGGTGATACCAAGTCTTCTTGCCTCGCCCATTGACATGGGGATAAAGTCCGGCTGGTCCGTCATTGTCTGGTATCACTTGACATGATTTCCGAAAAAGGGAAGTTCCATCCCGGTTACCTGATCCTTTTTCCGGCTGACAGTACTTCCAAGTATTTCCATGATCATAACCTCTACCATGATATAGACCGTCGCCCGTTCCCGGAGGCACCCCGTCATTCCTTCCCTGTTCTTTCCTATCGATGCATGGTAGTGGAGATGAGCTCCCTTTAGCCCTGGGGTTATCGAGGCGTAACCAAACACCTCCCAGCCATCATGATATATCTCAAATGAGGGATCGGGTGGGAGGACCAGCTCTCTTGGCCCGGTGACTATCCTCCCTCCCTCCAGGGCACCGATGAAGTGGGCAAAACCACAGTGGATCCCCTTGTCCCTGACAAATTTTTCAAGAGATTCAAGGAGATCCTCACCATGGTCTATCCGTAGCTGGAACACCCTGCCAATTCTTCCCTCGGTATATTGCATTATTGATACCCTCCCATTTAACTGTACAGTTCTCTGCGGGATAAACATGTCATTTATGCAACCCAGTTACAAACCGGATGAATCAGCCCACATGACAGAATTGAATGGGTATCGGGTTCCCTGCTTTCTATCTCCCTCCGACGCCACCCCCACCAAATCCCCCTCCACCGCCAAAACTGCCGCCACCAAAACCACCGGAACCACCCCCACTCCCCCTCGAGGGAGGTGCAAAGTAAAGGACCGGGATAAAAGCACTCCTGACACCAGCCGCTGGCACTATGGTATCGGGCAAAGTGATGTTCAACGCTTTCATTGCTTCTTCGACCTTAGCCCCGACACCAAGAGCAGTCCCGTATACCAGCCATTCTCCCCACATGGAGATATCAGCAGGAGAATATTTCCTCAGCATGGCAAGATCCGATAAAAATTTTGCAAAAGCATCCCACTCGAGCTTTTCCTTGTACGCATCACCCTTCCAGTACCCAAAGAGAGTCGAGGGAAATGCCAGTGCCACACCGGACTGCACGATCACCGATCCAAAAAGGATGATCGCAGGGATGAGCAGGTACGCAAGAGTTCCGGCGATAACGATGAGGATGAATGACAGGATGCACAATACAATCCCTGCAAAGAGAATGGGAAAGAGATGATCCCTCCCATCCACGATATATTTCGCAACCAGAGACGGATCCGATTTCCTTACGATAACAGCCAGATTCTGCTGGTATTTCAGCATCTTTCGTTCGGCTTCCCGATCGGTCTTCGCCTTTGATGCCATGATTTCGAGATGGGCCGAGTCCACAATTCCATCCATGGCAATTTCACCAAGGAACGAGAGAACGCTCTGTTCATACGGGTCCTCTGACTCTTTTGAAAGCAAGGAAATACGGACATTTCCCGGCGTTTTATCGGTAATATTGATCCTATTTTTCCTGTGAAGATCAAGGAGCGTTGCATAATAGCCGTCTTCATCAAAGACGGTTGCATCGTCCTTGAAGAGAAGATTCACTTCCCATGGTTTCATTGAAGGATTAGGGGTGGTACTCAGATATTCAGGGACAGTATACTCCTGCTCTCTCCCGTATCTGAAGTAGATATATAAAAGGAGGAATGGAGTGAGGATTGCAGCCGCATATCCAAGGTAGAGGAGTAGCGTTGCCATGGAGAAGGGAATCATAGCATACCATGGATTTGCTGCCGCGGTTTTTCCCTCAACATCCGGTGTGAACACGGGGAACCCCGGGATCGATTCGAGAGCATCTGTCGAAAGGAGCATCTCGATTCCCATCACCTCATCGGCAGGAACACTCCCGGAAATAACCACCCAGTCACCTTCTTCCCTCTTTGAGAGGGTTGGGGGGTGGGGGTATACCTTCTCAACCATCTCTGCCGGAACCCTCACAGTGACGTTGCGGAAGAGGATATGCTGATCGCCAACCAGTTTGAGGTTCAGATGGGCTGATGCCATGTCATAGTCCAGGGGAGGATGAAGCAGGTAGCTATAGTTAACCTGGTAGGTACCCGAAGAGAAATAGGATGGTTGAAAGATTCCCACTTCGTTTCGTTCGGCAAGCGCCCCAATCAGGGCTGCAGAATCACCGATATCGCCGTTGTAAGCGGTGACCGTGCCATCATATTCCTTGATATACCCGATGGTTTGGGGTGGAACCTGCATTCCTTTCATCTCGATGGATGGAACGTTGAGTGGTCCGAGGGAGAGCGGATCATCCCAGTACCGGTACAGCATACGATATCGCCCCGGGACCTTCACTTCGTAGAGGTATGTCTCGCTGAATGTGCCATCACGATGGAGGGTAGCCTGGTAGTCAGCAATGACCAGATCTCCTTCCGTCACCATCGGGATTGCCAGTGCTAGGACACAGGCTCCTACAGCAATACCAAATACAACAGCGATGAGGATAGCAATCTGCCGCTTCTCGTCCAAAGGGATTCCTCGCTACTTAGAACTCTATCTTCGGCGGTGATGCAATTTCTTCTTCAAACTCGAGATACGCGAGTTTACCAAGACCGAGCAGTCGTGCCACGAAATTCGAGGGGATTACATCCACAAGGGTATTGAACTGCTGTGAGATGTTGTTGTAGGTGTATCGCTGCCGCGCAATCTCCTCTTCCACGCCCCGTACTGCATCCATCAGGTTCATGACAGTCGCACTGGTTTTGAGATCCGGGTAATTCTCAGCAACTGCAAAGAGCCTGCCGAGTACAGATCTCGATTCGCGTTCTATCTCGTTGAGGTCCGCCGGACTGGCATTTCCAACCCGGGCACGCATTGCAGTGACTTTTTCAAGAGTCCCACGTTCAAATTCTGCATAACTTTTCACCGATCCCAGCAGTTGTTCGATCATGTCCAGTCGTTTCTTCATTGCAACCCGGATCTGACCAAGTGTAGCCTCCGATGAATTTTTCAGGCTGAAAAATCTGTTGTAAATCCCGATAAAATAAAGAGTAAATCCAACCAGGAGGACGAGGATCAGCCCTCCTATGATCCATGGAGAGAGACTTTCCAATACCATT
>JAJRBU010000138.1 GCA_028679315.1 Methanoregulaceae archaeon | reverse complement strand
CAATGAGAAGGACGGATCCATGGGGTAGAGGACATCCTCCTGGGCTTCGGACCCAGGGACGCGGGTTCAATTCCCGCTGGGTCCGCTTCCCAAGCATCAGGCCATGCATCGTTCCACGCCTTTTTTCATCGAACGGGACACCCATTATGTACTTGGCGGATCCGCCATGAAAGGAGAATGGTTTTGATTATCTGGTTCTGTCACCGCTTATCCTGATAGACTGAAGAACCGGATTCTCCGAACCTTTGGAAAAAACCGGGAGCGAATCAGGGACTGGTGAAGAAGGAGTGGTATCAGAGACCTCCTCGTTTTCCATGCGAATGGGGGCGAGATCGTCTTCTTAAGAGAAGAAAGGCCCCAATAACTGCAATAATTCCAAATCCTGCAATCCCCAGGATCATCCAGTTGAAATTCCGTTCCATCGTGATATCAATCACAGAGGTCCTGTTTTGAGAGGTGATCACGTGTTCTCTGACAGCCCGGTGATAGCCTTCTTTCTCTGCAATGATGGTGTAATTCTGATTCAGCGGCAGTACTACAGCAATCGTGCCTGTATCACCCGTGATCCCTGCTTCCCTCCCATTCAGGCTTATCCTGACACCCGCAACCGGGTTTCCCGGTCCTTCCACCGTTTTGATGGTTATGTTGTCCCGCCGATACATGAGCTCGGTGGCAATATCCTCTCCCTGTATCGCCACCGTTACAGACTGTTTTGCAGGAACATAATCAGGATGCTGAACTTCCACCAGATACAGACCAGCGGTGAGATTCGTGATGACTACCCGTCCATTTCGGCTGGTCTTTCCCGCAGTACGATTATCGATAAGGACCAGAGCGCCTTCCACCGGTTCGGCCTCTTCATTGGAGACTGATATAAAGACGGTGTACGGAGCTTTGGAGAGGGGAATTGTAAGGAATGCGGTATCGCTCTGCACGATCTGATGACCGTTATACTCCTGGTATCCGTCCATCACGATCCTGATCAGGTAGACCTTCTCCCTGGGCATAGGGAGCGTCAGTATCCCCCTGGAATCCGTGGTTCCTCTCTCACTCCCGTCAACAGATACATGAGCTCCTGACAGCGTTTCGCCCGTATCTCCATCTCTAACCATGATTGAGAAACGATCATTCCTGAAGAGCAAAACCTGGATATCTTTTTCGGCGAGCCCTGCTTCGACTTCCATACTGACCGGTTGATACTGTTCCGTTATTACCCCAATATGGTAGGAGCCCCGCGCCTGCACGGTAAACATGGCAGTACCATTCTGGTCAGATACAACCGATTTATTTGCACCCTCTCCTTCAAGGGTCACATTCACACCGGTGAGAGGATCCATGGTATCCGCATCATACAGGTGCGCTGACAGGAAGATCTCTGCCTTCCGCAATTCAACGAGAACCTCATCGGTTTTTGGTCCGATCGTCTCCTCCCAGGTATCGTATCCAAATTTTTCTACCCTTAACGGTACAGAATCACTAGCAGGTGATACTGCCTCGATCAACCCTTCCTCATCGGTTTTTCCTATCAGGGTTCCATTGGAATATACAAGAGCACCTGGGACCGGAGCGACCTGCGCTCCCTTTTCTACAACCTGAACAATTACCACTGCTCCGCAGGAGGTCGCAGTCAGGATAAGCACAAAGAAGATGGCAATGAAGAGATTAACTCCGCATCTCTGCATAATCTGATATCAGGAGTAATCGGTCATAATAGTGGTTGTCGTAGGGAAAAAATCGGGGATGGGAGATCAGTTCTGCTCTTTCATTCCCATTTCGATTCGTGTGGCACCCGATCAAGCAGCATCCCTTCAACGAGGACCGGCATCAGCCGTCGCCCGTCCTCTACTGCGCTCTGGAGCCTCCAGCTCCGTTCGGCATAAATGGTGAAAATCGGCTCTCCTTTTTCAACGCGACTTCCCTTTTTGGCGTGGAGCAGGATCCCTGCACCATGATCATGGGGTGCCCCGGCAGATCGGGCAAGGCTGATCAGCGACTGGTTATTCATCTCGATCACGTAGCCATCAGCGGGTGCATTAACGACAAACTCGTATTTCCCGGGAACGATGTCATCGGCTTTGACAGTTGGATCACCGCCCTGGATAGCGATAATCTCCTTGAATTTTTTCAGGGCATCGCCGCTCTTGATGATATCGAGAGCGAGTTTGCTTCCCATCCCATGGGCAGCCTTGCCGGACATCTCAAGGGCTATGCCGGCAATAGCGATGCTCTTCTGGAGAAGGGACCCGGGTTCATCACCTCCTTCAAGGATACGAAGGGCTTCGCTGACCTCGAGGTTCGGGCCAATGCTCCTTCCGACAGGAGAGTCACCGTATGTCAGGGCACATTCAACCCGCATATTCAGCCTTTCGCCGATATCGATGAACTCCCTTGCAAGTTTCCGCCCTTCCTGCACATTGGGAACTTTGGCATGCTCCCCTATAGGAATATCAATGACCACGAGGTCAGCACCCACGGCAAATTTCTTTGCCATCACGCTGGCAAGCATCTGGCCACGGGCATCAATCCTGAACGGGTATTCCTGGATGATGATATAATCGTCAGCAGGAGCGATATTTGTTGCACCCCCCCAGACAATCGCCCCTCCTACTTTCAGCGTCATTTGCTGCACTTCAGCCGCTGAGAACTCGACCGGTGCCAGAACCTCCATCAGGTCGGCGGTTCCCCCTGCACCGGTAATTGCACGTGAACTTGTCTTAGGGATCTTCAGGCCGCTTGCGGCAATAATTGGGACAACGAGCAGTGAGATTTTATTACCGGGAACACCCCCTATCGAATGTTTATCGACAATCGGGTGGGTATGAAACGTGAGCCGTTCCCCTGTATCCACCATGGCGCGGGTGAGATGTTCGACCTCATCCATATCCATGGAATTGATGTAACAGGCGGTAATGTAAGCGGTGAGTTCTGCCGGCGTCAGATCTTCATTTACGACATCCTTCACAATCTCGTATGTCTCCTCCTTGGTAAGGCGTATGCCGTCCATCTTCTTTCTGATATACTGGAGGGAGACAGGCCGTTCTGCTATCCTGACTTCAACAGAGATACCATCTTCGACACCCAACTTCTCGTTCGTAATCCTGTAGATTCCTACAACACCTTCAGGGATCAGCGAGGTGGTGGTATCGACAAACGCCGCGGTTGAAACTCCGGTCTTCTGGTTGAGAATCTGTACACGGTCGCCCGCTAGGACTCCGATATTACGGGCATCCCCGATATTCAGGAGGACTTCCCGTGTCCCTATATCGATCAACTTGACACTCAGTTTCATGGTATTGCAGTTCCTGGCTTATCGTGATCCAGGGCAGATGAATGGGTCTCCCTGAATGCTCAGCCGATATACTAATCATCTGGGATATGCCCCTATATGCTCTTTTTTATGCCGGATTCGAAGTTTTCCACACCTTTTTCATACACATTCCCTGCATTGAAAAAGTCGACCGGTAATTATGGGCAATACTCTTCTTCCTCGTTCCGGCATTCGCTCTAGAACGGATTAGCAAGCCGGCACAAAAGTACTACTTTGTCAGAAGTACGCCAGAAAAAAGGGGATTTTTGTGTTTAGTGCTTGCGCACGATGAGGAATGCCACTGCTCCAAGCCCGATCAGCGCAACAAGTGCACCGAATCCGGGGGTTGTGGTTGGCGGCACAGTGGTCGGCACGGTGGTCGGCACGGTTGTGTTTGCAACGGTGGTCGGCGGCACGGTGGTCGGCACGGTGGTCGGCACGAATTCAACTACGTTGAACAGCGTGGTGGCAGTCACATCGTTGGTACTCTGGAGGCCGATGGCCGAGACCGAGGCGATGTACTCATCGGCCTTGAAGGTAGTAGTGTCAATCGGGAAGGACCATGTGTTGAAGCCCTCGGTTCCCTTGACAACCTTCACGGTACCCGAAGAGCCGCTGAATTCTCCGGTCTGGGTCTTCTCGGTCGGTCCGAACGAAGAGGAGTAGACCTCAACGAGCAGCTCGTCATCGACAGCCAGGTTGGTGGTTCCCTTGATCTCGAACTTGTCTCCGATCATCTGATCGGGGACCGGGAGAATGTTGATCTCCGGCACTTCGATCAGGAACTGGAGCTTGGTGTAGGTATCGTCAACTGCTGGATTGTCGAGTGCAACGGTGAGTGCGTTTGCCGCATCAGATCCCTGCAGGCTGCCAGGTCCCTCGAGTGTGAAGAGAATATTCTCGGCGTCCTGAATCGGGTAGGGTCCGACAACATAGCGGTACGTGTACCCATCAGCTGCCTTGGTCGTTACATCGAGCTCATCATTGTACATCGGGTGCTGGACGACGACGAAGTACTGGCCGCTGGTCATACCAGAGGTCATGCCACCGTCGACTTCGTACTCGAAGGTGCCGTCATCATTCACGGCTTCGGTTTCGGCGACAACGTAGTTCTTGCCCATAACCCAGATGGCTACTCCCTGTGAGGGGTCGCCTTCTGCAACACCACGGACGTACATGTCGTCACCCTGTGCAACGGTGCTCTGGGATGCCTGGGCAGTCACGAACGGCTTCCTGATGATGACTGAGACGGTGCCGTACTGGGCTTCGGACAGCTGGGACTTGTCGTTCGGTGTTGCGACGGCATACACCGTGTAGGTTCCTGCATCGATGTTGAGGTTGGCAGTCTGCCACTTGTACTCCCAGGTGTTGTCATCGTTCACATCGGTGACGGTGAACAGTGGGGGTTCTACGTACGGGTTGACAGCGGTCCTCGGGTCGGTCAGAAGTCCACCGTTGGACGGCAGGTTCGGACCGGTGATGAACAGGTAGACGTTGTCAGTCTCGGAGTTGGTACCGGAGAGTTTGACCTCCTGTCCAAGGAAGTAGCTCTGGTCGCCGGCTGCGACAACCGTAACGGTTCCCTTCTCGACCTTTACATCGACCTCATCAGACTTGTACTGGCCACCGAAGTTGTTCTCTACCCGGATGGTGTACTTCTTGTCATCGGTGTTAGCGCCGGTCTGGAATCCGACTGTACGGGTTCCGCTGGCTGAGGTCTTGATCAGTGCATAGTAACTGCAGCTGGACGTGCTGGGTACATCCTGCTTGATGGTCTTGCCAGCGCCGCCTTCATACACATAGTTTCCAATCCCCGAAGCAACACCACAGGGCGCATCCTGGGCGACGTTGTCCTGATACTGGGCAATTACTGGAGGCTGGTCGTTCTCGCCGCCGCTCATTGAGCTGGTACCCTTGACCCACACGTAGTAGAACTCGTTTGCCCTGCCAGTGACGGTCACGGAGAACTGGTTTCCGCGAACGACGGTATCCTTGCTGGCCTCGATCTTCACGGTATCCCCGGTGATCGCAATCGTCTTGAGTGCGGTCACGGTCTTGCCGCTGTAGTCGGTGCCGTCAGGAGCCTTGTAGTTGTCCTTGATCTTGTTGAGGTTGAGCTCTGCACTTACCGTGTAGGTACCTGCCTTGTACAGACGGGCGCCTGTATCATCGACAGCCTCAGTGTCCCACCCAACGGTGACGTTGCCTGCCGGCGTGGCCCAGTACCAGAGTGACTGGGTTACAGCCTGGCCTATCAGGGCTTTTGGTGCCCCGGACGGGGTCTCCAATGCAGTGTAGGTTGCACCATCAGCGGTCTTCACCTTGATGTTGACAAATCCCTCACCTGCATAGCCGGGCCTGCTCACAACAGAGTAGGTGTTGGTCTCGACCCTGAAGTTCTCGACATTGCCTGCCGGAACCTGCTTACCGGTGACATCCTTGTTGGCGTTCTGGTCCCAGATCTTGATGTCCATGTTGGGGTCTACCACATTGAATGCAGCACCCTGGTTAGCTCCGTTCCAGTTATACCAGTTACCAGTCCTGCCAACGAAGTCAGCAGGTGCAACATAGAAGCTTGCAGCATTGCCTACAGCTACTATGTAGTTTGGTGTGTCAGTGGCAGGAGTTGTTCCTGATGCAAACCATGCAATCTGGGTGAAATTCCCTACGGCGGCAGTTACATCCAGGCCTTCTTCACCAATAAACACATCTCCGCCCTGCGCTATCTGGTTTACCGCTGCTGATGCCGGAAGAATCAGCATCGCAAGGGCTACCAGAGCAATCAATGCAAGGCTAAAGCGCTTAGTCATCTTTGTCCTCCTTATACTCATGTCCAATTTGAAACGTTCAATCCAATGCACACGTCCTGAGCAGTTATCGGCAATTGCCGAAAACCGGTTCATTGTGCTCCATACTCCGAATAACGGAATATGATTCAATATTTGTGGAACGCTTAATATATCTTTTTTGGTCGAACACAGAGGAATACGCAGGTCTTTGTGGGATAAATTAAGCGATTTGAGGAAAAGCAGGCATTATTTTTCTTTTCCTTGGAACATTCATACAATACGTACATAAACGTGGTTATTCCATTGTTTCCAGTACGTCTCGCGCATGGCCGGATTTCTTGTGGGAATTATATCCGATGCATGATTAATTCTGGGATTCTCTGTTTCTTTCCTCCTCTGGATTCCCCATATGACTCCCTCCTATCATCTTCCCCCCCTGCAGAACACCTGTAACGATTCTCACTTTTAGTTTCCCATGCCTTGAATGAACATAATACAATTTCCATATCTTTACATTCCCCTATTCTGCATAAGGGTACTATGCGAATTATCAGGGCGCCCTCTATCGGAACAGCCCATGAACTGGTAGTAAAAATGGTACTTGAGAAGGGGTGGGTGCTTGCCACCGAAGACCGCGAAGCGACCATCGAATTTGATGAAATCGCCATGCGTGTCGAGCATCCGTATACAGAGCCGATGGTGAGCCCTCACTCAAGGTTCTCGAGAAAATTCATGGACCAGTATGCTCATGACCTCCTGGAGGGGACTGCTGCTGTCTTTGAGTATGATTACCATGACCGTCTCTTCAACTGGGGACCTCCCCTGCTGGGGGAGGGAAATGAGATTCATATTGACCAGATTGAGTATATTATCCGCAAACTTGCGGCATCACCGGTCAGCAGGAGAGCGCTTGCCATAACCTGGAATCCCTCTATCGATGAACAGCTGGATGACTGTCCCTGCCTCCAGCTGGTGCAATGTCTCGTCCGGGAAGATCATCTCTCAATGAAGGTGGTATTCAGGAGCAACGATATGCTCACCGCAGCAGGAGCGAACATGTTTGCTCTGGTGCATCTCCAGAACTATATAGCAGGGAAGCTCGGACTCCCCTGCGGTTATTATACTCATATCTCTCTTGTACCCCATATTTACTATAAACGGGATGTGAATGATCTCGAACCTTTCTGCGGAAGAGGGCAGTACATAAAGCCGATCCAAGAGGTGTGCCAAATTTGCGGAAAATGCAGGACATACGATAGCCCAGGCTCAAATCAGTCAGGTTAATTAGGAGAAAGCAGCAATTAAATAAGATACTATAGCCCGGTAGTGTAGCGGTCAATCATGCGGGACTCTGGATCCCGCGACAGCAGTTCGAATCTGCTCCGGGCTATTCCTTTTTCCCTTTTATGCCACCTGCTCACTCCATCTGTCACTATTCGCACACATGATTGTGTGGAGACGAATCAGATAGGTCAGGGTTCGGAACGCGATCTGCCTGCGCACATTTTTCATCAATCGTTGCATTGAAGAAAAGGCGGGGGATATTCCCCCTGATACGAAATGAATAGATGTGTCTATGGTGCTTTTTTTAGTCCTGCCTGCAGATCAGCGCCGCATGATCAGGATAATATGGTGAGAGCCAGATGCATTCATCTGTCCGGATACCCCTGTTACTCAGGCTTTTTTGAACCGATACAGCCACTTCAGCAGGAGTGCTGGTAACATCAATGCTCCGGGGTTTCAGCATGAACACCATGACGCCCCCCGATGCGAGGAACCGGACATTAGCTGCCAGTATCTCTGCCTGATCAGGCTGGGCCACATCCTGATAGATGATATCGACATGCTCTACCAGGGGAATGTATCGTTCAGGCTTTCTCGCATCGGCCATGAGGGGTATGATATTTTTTCGCCTCCGGGCTACTACCATAAGATCCTGCATCGGCCTTGGCGCAGGTTCGACGGCATAAACAACTTCCACGTAATCGGCAACATGGGAGACGGTGGTACCGTTCGCTGCACCCAGGTACAGCACTCTGTGGTGGCTCTCAAGCTCGATCCCCTTTCCCAGGTGATAGAGCGCTGATAGCTTGCTCCTTCTCGGGCTCCAAAGTCGATATCCCTGGATAATCCGTTCCCCATATACTCCACCAGGACCTTCTGAAACAAGCTGGTCTGCTATCCAGATCATGGACTCCTCCTGGCGTTGAGTATCGTTTCTTGGGCCTTTGCAATGAAAATGGGATCAGGCTCTCCCCTGTAATAATCGATTCGTGCCGCTATTGCCAGTTTTGCGGCAAGCACTCTCGCGACCTTTCCCCTCCTCTCCTTCCGTGACCCATGCACACCGCGATATTGGTATACCAGGCCATGTTTCGGAGGCGGTGAAGCGTTGGAAAGGTGACAAAAAAGGGCATTTCGGGCACCAAGCACCTGGATTGCACTTCCCGGCATCAGAGCAAGATCCCGGATGCCGCCTGCTTCAGCAGCAAGGCGTGCCGCAACCAGCCCTCCAGAGAGTGCACTGCAGTTCGGGAGGACTTCTGATGCCTTCGCCGAAACTTTTTTTGCCAGAGATGAACGGCGTTCTGCGAGCTGATCAATCTCATCAAGTATTTCCCTGAGCGCGTCATCGGATCCATCCCTCATCAGATCGCGTAGTTTTCTCCCCTGCAAAATCTCAGATTTGCGGCTGAATTCAGGATTAAGGGCACGGTACCATTCCACCGATCGTTCCGATAAAAGGTTGATAGCAGAGTCGATCTGATCAAGCATCCTCACCATCAGAATTAATTCGGGGTGATCAACCTTTGACGCCTCTTCAAGACGGACCCCCGCCAGATACAGTGCGATGGTATGCAGAATGTTCAGATACTCAGACCGGTTCTTCACAAATCCACATTGCACTGCGTATTCCCATACCGGAATTTCTGCCGTTTTGTCACCTTCGAGCTGCTCAATCCTGTCCGCCAGTATTCTTTTATCATGCGGCAGGGGATGACAGCTCCCACCTTCCCGGTCACAAAACCAGTAGGACTTCACAAGCAGTACTTGGTATTTACCCTCATTAGACTTCATAAAATGCATGAGGATTCCTGATATGAGAGAAAAGAGAATCAGATCATTAAGACCATGCTCCCACTCAGCTCAGAATCCGGAAAATCCAAGAGAGAAGATGATAACCGGAAGGGTTACGGCTCCCATGCAGAATACCTGGGGTACATTCAGTAATCTTGGAACAAGACCAAGCAGGGTGGCAAGAAGGAGGATAAAAAGTCCGAACACCCCGCAAAAGAGGAAGCTCAGCATGGTGATGAACACAATAACACCAACGGTAAGCCCATTCCGGTTGATTCCACTGAATCTCCATGCAGTCGACGCAAGCAGTACGGTAAGGAGATAAGCACAGACTGCCGCACAAGAAGCGGCAGAGAGCAGCACTACGAAAGGAGGGGGCTCTAGTGCTGAGAGTGCGACCATAACCCCGTTCCGGGCCCGGGCAATGGCATAGAACACTGCGAGGCCGGTAACGGCATTCACGGTATTTGCGGCATTCGTGGCAAACAGGTATCCATGCCGGTCACTGTTATAATCAGTCACCGAGGCGACAACAGAGTTTGCTGTCGCATTCGAGAGACCGGGGAGCCATCCGACAACTATCCCTGCAATAGTCCCTGAAATCGTCCCTTTCACGACGGTGCGGCTTGGGAGACTGATACCATCGAAATGCTGTTGAGGAACCGGCCCCTTCCCCGATACAAGAAGGAGGGAAATGCCGAATAAACCAGAGAGAAGGGGCATGAGGAGGCCTGAAAATCCGAAGGGCCCTATTCCTAGAAATGCGAAATGGAAGGTAAACAATCCTAGTATCCCGGATACCAGAAAAACAATGCCTCCATGCAGGGGAGACTCGGAAAAAAGGATCAGATACCCTGCCACACTGGTAAGAATGATCGCTACTGCCCAGTCCAGGTATCCCTGGATGAGCGGGGCCAGGATAAGCAGGACGAGCACTACCGGGATAGCGGCGAGGAGCCCTGCCACGCTTCCCAGTGCTGCAATTCGGACAGCTTCCTCCCCCCGGCCTTCAAGGCACATCGCATGGGCAGGAATTACAGAGAGGGCGGTATCAGCATCCGGGATTCCAAGAAATGTACTCGGGATGATATCGAGGAACGTATGGGTGATCAGGGCGGCAACCATTGCAACGGCAAGCATCTCCGGTCCAAATACAGGGATGAGGACAATCTGGAACGCCAGGAGCCCTCCTGCCATGGTATTCACATGAACCCCGGGAAGGAGACCACTGATCGTGCCAAGCAGCACGCCAGCGGCAATCCCTGCAAGGAATCCGATCATTCCCGCCTAGGTTGGGGGGAATCAAGATAAATACATCGCAACAAGGTACTGATACAAACGGTAAGACCCATAATGAGAATAGCGGTAACACGACTCGCTGGAAAGGAGAAGGATGATGCTGCCCGGTGCGTGAAGTACGGCCATGAGTGTTATGCGGTTTCACCATTGAGAGCCGAGATCAGGGAAGATTTGGTCACTTCGTTCGTAAATGCAGTTGAGGCTAATGAGTTTGACTGCCTCTTCTTCACAAGTGCCCTTCCTGCAAAAATTATCGCCCCACGACTCTCACGCTGGCCCCGGGTGATTGCAATCGGTCCACAGACTGCAATGACCCTCGGACATTTCGGCATTGATGCAGAAACCCTGCCGAGTTTTTATTCCCGCGACTTTGTCCCCTACCTTGGCTCATGGATCCAGGGTAAAAGGATCGGAATTCCCCGTGCAGATGTCCCAAATCCAATCCTGATTGACGGTATTCGGTCTGTGGGAGGGATTCCGGTCGAAATAAAGGTATATGCCCTTATTCCTACCGGTACTATACTGGACCTGAGTTCAGCGGATGCAATCCTTTTCACCAGTGCGATGTCTTTTTCCACAGCTCTCTACGAGGCTGATGCCGCCATTGTGAAGATCGCCATAGGTGAGTCGACTGGTGCTGTGATGCGTAGCCGGGGGATTATTCCCGATGTAACCGGGGATGGATCCCTGGAAGGTACGCTGAAAACTCTGAACAGCTACCTTGCTGCCAGAAACGATCTGGTAGAGGACTGACTCCTATGTCTTCAAAGGGAGATCCAATGGTATCGCCTTCCTCTTTCCATGACGGCCTCCTCGTTATTGACAAGCCCAGAGGACCCTCCAGCCACCAGGTCACGGCCTGGATCGGTGAGATTCTTGGAACCCGTGTCGGGCATGCCGGCACCCTTGACCCGGGAGTGTCCGGGGTCCTTACGGTAATGTTTGGAAAAGCGGTCCGACTCGCCCCGTTACTCCTGTCAGAAGAAAAGGAATACGTTTGTCTTCTCCATACTCATGGATATGTGTCGGAGGACCGGTTGAAAGCTGCCCTGGCAGAATTCACCGGGCGGATCTATCAGAGACCCCCCCGGAAAAGTGCAGTGGCGAGAAATCTTCGGATACGCGTCGTCCATGGGATCGAACTCCTCGATGCTGTTGATCGGTTCGTGCTGATCCGGGTCAGGTGCGATGCAGGGACATACGTCCGCTCGCTATGCCATCACCTCGGTCTCGCTCTTGGCACCGGGGCTCATATGGTTGAACTGAGGCGGACCCGTTCAGGTCACTTTGATGAGACCCAGGCCTGCACACTCCATGAACTCGAAGATGCCGTAGTGGCGGCACGGCTGGGGAATCCGGATTTGCTGCAATCACTGATCCAGCCCCCAATAAAAGCGCTTATTTCGCTTCCAAAGGTCGTAATCCGGGATACTGCGATAGATGCAGTCTGCCACGGAGCGGTGCTTGCCCGGCCGGGAATGATCGGGTACGATGAATTTGGAAAAGGGGTTACCGTCGTTCTCACCACTTCCCGTGGGGAGATCGTCGCGCTCGGCCGGACCCTCATCTCGTCCAAGGAAACAGGACTGCTTAATTCCGGGCTTATCATATCCCCTTCCACAGTATTCATGGAACCCGGCACATACCCCAGGGGATGGAAAAAGGGCGGTTGTGCCAGCTCTCCATGAGATAGCATTAAAAAAAATCCCTTACAATAGTAAGGGTGCATTTCTGTGCTGAGGTAGTCTAGACCGGTAGGGCGCAGGCCTGGAAAGCCTGTGGGGCGTCCAGCCCCTCGGGAGTTCAAATCTCCCCCTCAGCGTTCTTGCGATCCCTGCAGATCTTCCCGATTTTTTCGGGGCTTTCTTTCTATTTTCTCTTCTTCTTCTCCAGTGCCGGTGCCCATACCGATGCGTTCTGATGCAAACCGGTAGTAGTCTTCCACCAGCTCAAAGCCGATAAAATGTCTTCCCGTTTCCTTACTGATGGCGGCAACAGTCCCTGATCCCAGAAACGGGTCCAGAATAATATCTCCTGGATTGCTCGAATAGAGCAGAATTTTTCTGACAAGTTCTCCCGGAAGCTTCGTGGGAGTCTTTTTCTTTCCCCTCCAATATTCTCGGTTAATTACCCAGACATCCTCCGGGTAGTGCTCCATCTTATTGAACGTGTAATTGCGCGGATTTTTAACGGCAAAGAGAATATGATAGTGGCTCGTCACGTATTTTTTCCTGGTAAATACCCCGAACTGGTATTTCCAGATGAGGTGGTTGATGGTGTGAAATCCGGCAGAGTCAAGGCCGCATAGCACGTCCTTGAGCCGGTTCCAACCGGAAAAGACGTAGATACTGCCTGATGAAGAGAGAACACGGTATGCTTCCCTGAGCCAGGAAGCAGTAAAATTTCCATATTCATCGGGAGCGATATCCGCATAGCCTTCAAGGACATGTTCCCCTGTCCGGTTATAGTTCAGTCTCTGAGCCCGGAAATCAATGGCAAACGGGGGATCGGTTACAACGAGATCGATACTGCCTGATGGTATGCGTGGGAGAAGATCCAGGGCATCTCCCTGATACAGGGCATCCATCTCATACGGGCCAAGCTGGGATCGTTCCACTCCGGGCCTCCCCTGGCCATTCAGCACTCTGATCCCGCTTTCCGGCCCAGGGCAAAAGCCGTTGTGTTGATCTCGATGGTTTTTTCCGGAACGAGATGCTGTACCGCACCGATCATCGATGCTTCATCAAGCGGGATATGATGTGAGGCTGCACCGAGCATGACAACATTTGCAGCCATGACACTCCC
>JAJRBU010000136.1 GCA_028679315.1 Methanoregulaceae archaeon | reverse complement strand
AGGGAGGATGAAAGCATCCGGACCAGATGCGGCTGCGGTGAGTGACAACCGGGAGAGCCCTTCCATGTAGATGCATTCGAGTTCGCCCACGGTGAGTCCTCCAATAAAATGACATGCCAGGTCGGCAGGGCTCATATCCATCAGGCAGATCCGGACCGCATCTACTGCGGAGATGCCAACGGTCCGGTCGTTGATCACCTGCTCGATCAACCACTCGCGTGTCTTTTCATCTGATGCAAGGGACTCAGCAAGGAGTTCCTGGAGATAGTAGACTTTTACGCCCTCTTCCTTCATCAGGCTGACAAAGATGTCATGCTCCTGGATCGCCCGGTCCACCCATATGACATCATCGAACAGGAACTCATCGTGGTTGGACGGGGTGAGCCGTCTGAGGCTGAGATCAGGGCGATGGACCATCACCTTGCGAAGCCTGCCCACTTCGGAATATACGCCAAGTTCAGGCATTTCCTGCTCCTCCTTCCGGGTTCACCTGTGTCCCGGATACCCCGTCAACGATCGCCTGGATGTCCCCAAGTGCCCCGATTGCCGCCCGTTTTCCGGTCTTATGGACGAACTGGCAGGCGGCATCAACTTTCGGCCCCATTGACCCGGCCGGAAACGTGTACCCGCCCAGTTGACCGGGTGTTGTCTCCGAAATCAGCCTGGCATCAGGAGTCCCCCAGTCGAGATAGACTCCCTTCACATCGGTCGCCATCACGAACAGGTCGGCTCCGATCTCCCCTGCAAGGAGGGCACTCGCAAGGTCTTTGTCGATGACCGCCTCCACACCCGTGAGAGTACGTTTCTTCTCCGGACGGAACATCACCGGGATACCCCCTCCCCCGGCACAGATGACGACCGCCCCCTTCTCGAGTAACCACCGTATTGGACGTATCTCGAATATCCGTTTCGGGCGAGGGGAGGGAACCACCCGTCTCCAAAAATTGCCGTCCTGCTTGAAGATCCATCCTTTCTCGCGGGCAATCCTATCGGCATCGGGTTTCTGGTAGCCGGGTCCTACAAACTTGGTAGGATCTGAAAACGCGGGATCTGCAGGATCGACCTCGACCATGGTGAGGAGGGTGGAAAACGGGATGCTCTCCGGGAGGATATTCCCGAGCTCCTGCTCGATCATGTACCCGATCATCCCCTCGGTCTGGGCGTCGAGCACATCAAGGGAGTAGGGATCGATGGCTGTGTAGCAGGCAGCCTGGAGGGCAAGGAGACCGACCTGCGGGCCGTTCCCATGCGAGAGCACGAGCTCGTTTCCGGCAGCGAGCGGGGCAAGGGCCACGGCGGCAGCCCGCACATTCTCCCATTGCCTCTCCGCAGTCATCGGTTCTCCGCGTTTCAGGAGGGCATTTCCCCCTAAAGCCACAACAATCCTCATGCCCGGACTCCTGATTTTACCACTTTAGTATGGATGCAGATTCTGTGATGGTATTGGTAAGACATAGCCATACAATACGTTCAAAGATAGCAGAGACTCCATGTTTTGTAAAGAGAGAAGGATCTATTTAAAAGCGAGTAACATCCAGGGAGAGTCAGGGTAAGGAAGTCTTGACTATCATTGATTTCCAGGGCGATTATGCGAGGCTTTCCTTGATTTGATGAAAAAATGTTGAAATTCAGTACATCTAAACAGAAATACCTGGGTGATCCCTTTTTTCTGTCATGAACGGCGAAGCACTATCTGGATGAATAACCCAAGAGCCGCAAGGGCGATTCCAACACCGAACCCTCCTGACTGAGTGGGTGTTGGAGATTGAGTTGGGGATGGTGTAGGAATGGTGGAAACGCTGGTTTCAGGGATTGCAGGTGGCAGGGTGGCTGGAAGAGAAGTTGGTGAAACCAGGACAGTGACCGGAGGGGTGGGCGTTATTTCCTCATATTCGGGGGAGGTCGTATCCTTCTCTGCAACGATGGTGACTGATCCCTTCTCTACTCTGATATCCACTTCAGCGCTGGTATAATCAGTAACGGTAGAGAAGATGTCCGGCAACCCGTTTGGTCCCGGTGGTCCCCGTTCGGCATGAATGGTATAGGTCCGGTCCTTGGTGTCCGATGTCGTCTGCCATCCGATTGTCCGGGATCCTGTGCTGCTCAGGGAGACCCGGCCGTAATTCATGGTCCCGTTGACGGGCGAGTCCGGAACATCCTCCTTCACGGTCCGGCCATTTCCTCCCTGGAACTGGTATCCCCCGAACAGGTATGGCCCGCTTTCCGGGTCGAACCGGAGGCCGCTCTGGGAAGCCCTGAGGGTGGGGTTTTGATCCTGCGGTAAACCGGTCATATGCCCCGTATTTTCGACCCACACGACATATATCGTGCTCGGCATTCCCCTGAGCGTGATCGAGAACTGGTTGCCCCGGACAATGGTGGTATCGCTGACCTTCATGGTCAGGGTATCGGATCCGATTGTGACGGGCTCAGGGTATGCAACGGTCTTTCCTGTGTATTCGGCCCCCTCGGCATCCCTGTAATTGTCCTTTATGCCGTTGAGGTTGGTTTCGACCGTCACCTCATAGATACCAGGTCCGTATATGAGTGTTCCCGATGAATCGGTCAACCCCGTATTCCACCCGTTTTCATTGTATGGTGGCGGTGCCGGAACCCAGGTATCGTAGGTTGAGTTGACGCTGATCCCGGTAAGGGGTATTGAATACGTAGAATTCTGGTGAAGCGCCGAGTAGATGGTCCCTTCCGGAGACGTCACCTTGTAAGAAAAAATCCCGTCCCGGGCAGGGTCATACCCAGGCCTCCTGGAGACGACCCACATGTTGCTCGAGATATGAAAGTTGAGGAAATCGCCCTGGGGGATATTCCCCCAGGAGACTGAACCACCCGTTGCCTGGGAGAGAATCCCAATATCCAGGTTCGGGTCAAGGACATTGAATGCGACTGATCCTGCGGGCATCGAACCGTACCACTGATACCATGGTCCGGTCCTTTCGGCAAAGATCAGGGGGGCCACATAAAATGTGCCGGGATCACCGACATCAAGGATATACTCAGGGATATCAGTCGAAGAGCTGGCACCAGGTCCGAACCATGCGAGCCGGGTCGCATTCCCGGTACATCCCGTGATATCAAGGCCTTCCTCACCAATGAACACATCACCCCCCGGGGCGATGGTGTTCACCCCGGTATTGTCGGCAGATACAGGGGCTACGAATAGTATGATGAAGAGAACAATTATCACGCCTGTTCGAACGATTTCATGCATCCCGGACACACCTCCTCTAAAAGTATACACCTAATTCTAGGTATTTAATCCCGCGGTCTTAACTCAAGTATTTCCACTGATCCTGAAAAAAAGGAGAGGAAGGGTGATCTTAGAATATCCTTGCAGCACCTTGTTTGATGAGCGAGGCGCTGATCTGCTCGACAACCTCGTTGCCCGGGGCACCGTACAAGACGACGACGTTGGTGCCGCTCATGAACGCCGCCGTGTTGGTCGTCTGCCAGTTACCATAGGTCACCTGGGCTTCTGCAATAGATGCCATCTGGGCTTCGGTGCTGTCGAATCCGATAACGAATATCTTTACGGTATTTGACTCGGTCGCCATGCTGCAGTCCGGCGAGAGCTGGTATAGGATTGCATTCTGCGATCCCGGCACCTCGACACTCACGGAATATTGAGAGCAGATCTGCAATCCTGCAGTGGCTGCAGAAGACTGAACTATTGCCGATGACGTGGTGACCGAAGTATACATGCTGGTCTCTGGCAGCGAGACCCAGATCAGGATGGGCATAATCCCGAGAAAACAGAGGAGGATAATCACCGTCAGCCCCTTGTTGCCGGCCGAATGCTCCCCGGCCAGATCCGTATGCTTCTTGCTGGTAGCCTGGCTCATGTTCTATTCCCGAAGATATTACCAGATTCCTGCTATAAGGGTAATGGTTTTTGAGCCTGGCCGTATTATGTTATACATCGCTGGAGCAGGTACATGGACGTTGTCATGATCCGGTACGGGGAGCTCTTCCTCAAGAGCGAGCCCGTAAAGCGGCATTTCATCCAGAACCTGACCCGCAATATCGGCAAAGCGCTCCAGTCAGAGGGATTGTCCCACCGTTTTGAACTCCA
>JAJRBU010000255.1 GCA_028679315.1 Methanoregulaceae archaeon | reverse complement strand
CGGTGGTCGCCGTATCATTAGCCTCGGTGAGTACCTGCTGCATCTCACCGATCTGATCCATCCCGTCCCTGAAGGCACCAACCCCGGGGAGGACGATCGCATCCGCTGCCGCAATCTCATCGGTATCGAAGGTGATGACTGGTCGTGCCCCGGATTTTTCAAGCCCGCGGTATACACTCCGGAGGTTGCCAAGCCCGTAATCAACAATGACTATCCGATTCATCAGCCACCCCCTCCCGTAATCTCCACCGCATTTCATCGATCCAAGCGGGAGGCAGTCCATGGTCCTCCCGCCAATCCTGGAGCCGCTGTTCCCAAGTGCCCCAGAGGTCCGGATATCTCCTCCTGATATCTTCGATCACTGCCATATCGCTTGATGGGCACATATAGCAACCGATACGGTCAAGACGTTCCGCATACAGGGGATTGAACGGGGCATGCTCCCTGAACAGGTACAGCCAGACATGGAGCGCCGTCCAGTTCTGGATGGGGGCAGCCGAGGTCTGGTTCGTCACAATCCCGTTCTTAAACACCCGGCTGCTCTCTTTCCTCCGGAACGATTCGTACCTCCGTTGCCCGATAAACGAGAGACATGCTCCCCAGTTCTCCCCGATGGCATCACGGAGGGGGAGGAGCTTGCAGGCACTGCAGCACCAGCGGTGATTCACCGCAGGAGGGCCCTGCCGGGCATACCCCTCCCAGAACCGTGTTTCGCCATCGGAACGGACCACGTCAAGCCCGTACAGGGCTGCCACATCATCGACATTCTGATACGTCTCCGGGAACTCGAGACCGGTATCGGCAAAGAGGAGCGGGACGTTTCCGATAGCCTTCAGCACGAGAAGGAGGGTTGCCAGGCTGTCCTTCCCTCCCGAGTATGATACGGTCGCCTGCCCGGAGTAATTCGAGGAGACGTTCCGGATAAAACCGACCGCTTCGTTCTCGGCTTCTTCAAGGACGCTCGCATTTGCCTGGACCGCGGTATCCCACGAGGATGTTCCGGAGACACAGGTTGACCGGACATTTTTTCGCGTCCTCACCACCTGTCCCCGGGTCATTCCCGCCGCCTCTGTGGCATCAGCACGAGCCCTTCCGACACCTGCACACCTGCCGTCGGGATCAAGGATGAACACTTCGTCACCTGACCGGACCGAGGGGTGTATCGAGACGAGCCCGGGAGCAAGCACGCTTGCCCCTTCATCCCGGATCGATGCAATAGCCCCGGGGTCCACGACAACGAAACGGAGCGATGGGGTGAGATACAGAGCAGATTCAGGCCGGGGGAGCGGCTCCCAGCGTTTCTCTGACGGGGTATACCGTATCGCTCCAACAACGGCCCCTCCCATGATGATCTCTTCCATCCGGTCATCATCAGGGACCTTGTTCATGAGGGCGAGATGCCCCCCGGGTATCAGGGGAGCTCCGAAATGGGAGGTATAGATATCGTTAACAAGGGCGATATCCGCGTGAAAAGCGGGCCGTATATCCCCCGGGGGAGTTACCGGGACCTTTCGCGTCGCGGCACCACATGCACAGGTCCCCGAAAGGACCGGGGCATGGCAGGTATCGCACCAGTGGAGGAGCATCTTTCCCAGAAACGAAGGGCGCATTCATCCATACGATTGGCGATGAAACGATAAATACCAGAGGGATTTCGAGCCTAAAAAACATACGGAAAACGGGGAAAAAAGAGCGCTATTGATTTGAAAGCAGGTATAGCATTGAATTTATATCCAAATGGATAAAATGAGTTTATTCCGGAGCGAATAGCATTGTTTATGAATCAATGACCCAATATCCTTATTTATAATCGTGTGATGCGGACGGCAGTTTTCTCGGATGAGAACAACTGGATTTTACCGCACTGGAACATTCCTGAAATTCGCGTGATAACCATGAATGGAACGTGTTTGGCATGCTCAAACCATGACCGGCCGGAGGCGATCGGGTGATCGCCTTTATCCTCACCTTTTTCCTCTCCCTTTTTGTCTATCTCGTCCTGACAGCTGGGAGCGGGAACCTGGGGCTCTGGTCGGCATCAGAACTCACTGCAGGGGTTGTGCTCAGTCTGGTGACCGCTGCGGTTGCCCGGAACTTCCTCTGCCGGGCACGAAATTACCGGATGGCTAACCCCCTGCGGTTCCTGCTCATCCCGGTCTACATAATCGGGCCGTTCTTCATCGAGGTGATCAAGGCAAACCTCGATGTTGCCTACCGGGTTATCACCATGCGGATCCGGCCGGGGATCATCAGGGTCTCATCGGACCTGAAATCCGACCTCGGGATCTTCATGCTCGCAAACTCCATCACCCTGACACCGGGGACGATCACCGTCGACATCGATGAGGATACACACGACCTGTACATCCACAACATCAACGTCGGCGAGGGTGATGAGGCAAAACCGGTGATACGGGACCACGAACTCTTCTCCCTTGCCAACCTCCCGCGGTGGATACGGAGGATTGCCGAATGATCGATCCCTTCTACCCTGCCGTCCTGGTCCTTGTGATCCTGATCTGCCTCTGCTTTATCCGGCTGTTCCTCGGCCCAACCGCGGGTGACAGGGTCATTGCCGTCGACACGGTCAATACCCTGACCGTCGCATCGCTTGTCATCCTCGGGCTGATCTACCGGGAAGTCATCTTCATCGACGTGGCAATCGTGTATGCCCTGCTCTCGTTTGTCAGTACCCTCTACATTGCAAAATATCTCGGGGGCGAACTCTGATGATCGCCGAATGGATCATCATCATCTTCCTTGCGATCGGGGTTATATTCAACACCCTCGGCGTTATCGGCCTCCTGCGGTTCCCGGACCTGTACACGAGGATGCATGCCACGACGAAAGCGACCACGTTCGGCTCTGTCTTCACCACCCTTGCCGTGATCGTGTATTCGATCTCCCTCTATATGAGCACGATCGATTCCCAGTTCATTGTGCTCGGGGTGCATGCCCTGATCGCCGCACTTGCCCTGGCGTTCACAAACGCGGTCAGCTCCCATGCGATCGCGAGAGCAGCCCACCGGAGCGGGGTCCTGCCATCCCCAGCAGTGGTCGACAGGCTGAAGGAGGCAGGACGATGATCGAGACTATCATCCATGTGCTGGTCCTCACAGGCCTCATTGTCTCTGCAGTTCTTGTATACCACTTCAAGGACCTGCTTGCTGCCGCTGTCGCTTCGGGTCTCTTCAGCTTCCTGATATCGCTCGAGTTCTACATCCTCCAGGCGCCCGATGTCGCGATCTCCCAGGCTGCCATCGGGGCCGGTCTTACCACTGCCATCTTCATCCTGGCCATCCGTTCCACAAAACGATACGAGGAGGATGCCCCATGAGAAAGGAACTCTCGATCCTGATCATCATCATCTTCGGCCTCTTCCTGGGGCTGATCGCCCTCGACCTGACATTCGGGGACCCGGACAACACCGCGATGGACGATTACTTCATCCAGAACGGCCAGGAGCAGGCCGCGACGAACAACATCGTCACCACGATCGTCTTCGACTACCGTGGTTTCGATACGCTCGGTGAGTCCACTGTCCTGTTCACGGCCGTGATCGGAGTGGCGCTGATGTACCGGAAACTGGTGAAGGGGGATGCCGATGAGAATGAGTAAGATTGTCCGCTTCGCGGCCGATGTCCTCTTTGGGGCGATCGTGATCTTCGGTCTCTACGTGATCATGCACGGCCATCTTACCCCCGGCGGAGGATTCCAGGGTGGCGCAATTGTTGCTACCGGGGCGGCACTCGTGATCGTCGCCCATTCCTACGAGGAGGTGATCGGGATGATCAAAAAGGCCGTGCTCATGGCGCAGGAGTCCGCTGGGCTCGTGATGTTTGCTGGCGTTGCGCTGATTGCCATCGGGCTTGGGACCACGTTCTTCTTCAACTTCCTTGCAAACAGCGGCTCGCTCTTCGGGATGACCGTCCCCTTCGGCCCGAACCCCGGTGAACTGAACACCGGGGGGGTGCTCCCGCTCATGAACATCGCCGTCGGGATCGAGGTCTGGGGCGGGCTTGCTATTGTTATCCTGTACATGCTCTCGGGGATCGGGAAGAAGGAGGAGGCCTGACCATGCTCTGGAATCTGCCCTATATCGTGGTGGTCCTTCTGGCTGTGATCGGGCTTGCCATTATCTTCCTGAAGAGGAACCTCATCAAGATATTCCTCGGCGTAAGCATTCTCACCTCAGCGGTAAACCTCTTCATCATCGCACTCGGGTACCGTGAGGGAGGGATCGCCCCGATCTATACCTACGCTGCATCGGAGAAGATGGTGATGGCGACCCCGCAGGCACTGACCCTTACCTCGATCGTGATCGGGGTTGCGACGAGTGCGCTGATGCTCTCGTTTGCCGTGATCATCTACAAGATGTACGGGACCGTGAATGTCGACGAGATCAGGGAGCTGAAAGAATGATCCCCGGATATATTACCACCAATGCACCGGCACTGCTGATAGCAGTCCCGTTGCTCGGGGCATTCCTCTCCCCGCTGATCGGTAGGATTTCACGGGACGCAAGGGCGCTCTGGGTACTTGCAGTAATGACGCTGACGGCACTCATCGGCTACCTGGTCGCGTTCCTTGTCTATACGGAAGGGACCCTGCTCTACGTCTTTGGGGCAACCGAGGCCACCCTCACTATTCCCCCCGATTCTGGGGGGATACCTATCCGGATCATCTTCACCATCGATGCCATGAGCGCCCTGATGGTGACCATTGCCGTTACCGTTGGGTTTGCCGTTATTCTCTATTCCTTAACAAGTGACTCGCGGAGATCGGGGCTCGAGGCATACTATACCATCTTTCTCCTGATGATTGGTGCTGTACTTGGGATGGTCTCAACAGGAGACCTCTTCAACTTCTTTGTCTTCCTCGAGATCTCCTCGCTTGCATCTGCCGGGCTCATCGCATACAAGGTGGAACGAGGCCGTGCGGTTGAGGCAGGCCTCAAATACCTGCTTGTGAGTACAATCGGGGGGATATTTTTCCTATTCGCGATAGGGATCCTGTATGGCCAGTACAATGCCCTGAACATCGCGATGCTTGCGGACATGATCCAGTGGACCCCGCTTGACAAGCTTGCGCTTGTCCTGATCATCGCAGCACTTGCCGCAAAATGCGGGGCGGTCCCAATGCACTTCTGGACCCCGGATGCATACTCGATGGCCCCCTCAGCAGTCACAGCCATGCTTGTCGTGGCGAGCCAGGCCAGCCTGTACGGGCTGTTCCGGTTTTGCTTCACACTGTACGGGGTCACCCTCAATTACCTAACCATCGGATGGGTCATCATCATCCTCGG
>JAJRBU010000159.1 GCA_028679315.1 Methanoregulaceae archaeon | reverse complement strand
TCTCCATCTTCTCAAACAACCTGGATGAATTTTTCATGATCCGGGTCGCAGGGCTGCAGCGGCAACTGGAGAGAGGGGTGCGTGAACCTCCTCCTGACGGAATGAGCCCTGCCGAACAGTTAGCAGAGATTCACCGTATCCTTGAGCCGATGCTGGAACAGCAGTCACAGCTCTGGGATAAGGAGCTCATCCCGGCATTGCATGTAGCAGGGATTCATATCTTCACCTATGGGGACCTCCCTCCGGAAGATAAAGCACTGCTTCGTGAATATTTCCAGCATGAAGTATATCCTGTCCTCACACCGCTTGCCTTCGACCCGTCCCATCCCTTCCCTTTCATCTCGAATCTCTCTCTCAACCTCGCTATAATCCTGAAATACTCCCGATCAGGAAAGGAAAATTTTGCCCGGGTCAAAGTCCCCACCAACCTCTTTCCCCGGTTGATCCGGATCCCTGAAAAGGCCCGGCTGCATGATCCAAAGGACGAAATCAGGCTGGTCTTCCTCGAGGAACTCATCGCCGAGAACCTCGATCTGCTCTTTCCCGGCTGCCTCGTTGAAGGGGCGTTCCCCTTCAGGATCACCCGTGATGCAGACCTCGAGATTGAGGAAGACGAGGCATCGGATCTCCTTACAACTGTCGAAGAGAGTATCGGGATGCGAAGGGTGGGATCACCGGTCCGTGTCGAGATTACGGAGGGCATGCCATCCTCTGCCAGTGGGATTATCGGGAGAAATCTGGGTATTGCTTCCGGGATGTTCTACCGGGTGAAAGCCCCCCTGGGAATGGCGGATCTCATGGAACTTTCCGGGCTGGATCTCCCGGACAGAAAGGATCTCCCGTTCCTCCCCTCAGTTCCTCACGGCCTCGGCGAAGATGACAGGATATTCTCCCATATCCGTGACAAGGACGAACTCCTGTTTCATCCCTACGAAAGTTTTACCCCTGTCATCAGCATGCTCCGGCAGGCTGCCAATGACCCCGCGGTGCTCGCCATCAAGATCACGCTCTACCGGGTCGGGAGGAACTCCCCGATTGTCGATGCCCTCCTGGAAGCCAGGGAGAACGGCAAGGTGGTGGCGGCCTTGATCGAGCTCAAAGCGCGGTTTGACGAGGAGAATAATATCGGCTGGGCACGGGCTCTCGAAAGGGCAGGAGTCCATGTGGTCTACGGTCTTCCCGGTCTCAAGGTGCATGCCAAGATCTGCATGGTCGTGCGGCGGGAACAGGAAGGCCTCCGGACCTATGTCCACATGAGCACGGGGAATTATAACGCCGCATCAAGCAAGGTATATACCGACCTTGGCCTGTTCACCGCCGATCCCGCTATTGGCGCTGACGCCGCCGACCTTTTCAATGCCCTGACCGGCTGTGCAACCCCCCTGTCATACCGGAGACTGCTCGTGGCTCCGCATACCCTCCGGCAGGGAATCCTCTCCCGAATCGAGCGGGAGATAGAACGGCACCGGGCGCATGGTGACGGGTGTATCATCTTCAAAATGAATGCACTGGTCGACCGGGAGTGTATTGTTGCCCTCTATAGGGCATCGCGGGCAGGAGTCAGGGTCGTTCTCCAGGTCAGGGGCATCTGCTGCCTGCGGCCTGGCATCAGCGGGGTGAGCGAATCGATAACCGTAACCTCGCTTGTCGGCCGGTTCCTTGAACACGCCCGCCTCTATTATTTCAGAAACGGCGGGGACGAGGAGGTGCTGCTCGGGTCAGCGGACCTGATGCCACGGAACCTGGACCGGCGGGTGGAGATACTCTTTCCGATCCAGGACCGCAGTCTTGCAGCATGGCTGATGAAGACAATCATCCCGGTGCATCTTGCGGATACGGTAAAGAACCGGATGCTCCACCCGGACGGGACCTACACCCCCGTGCTGCCTGACCCAGGGGGACCCCGCATGAATGCACAGGAATGGTGCATACTCCACCGGTGCGGATGGGAGGAGGAGAAACAGAATGCGGTCAGAAAAATCTGAGCCGGGCAGAGCCATCTTCTGCACCTACGGGGTGAAGTATGCCAGGAAGGGGGGGGGACGTCCCTTAAAAGAGAGGTGAAAGGGGCACATGCCGGGAACTTTGCTATCCATAAATACCGGTGAAGGGGGTATCGCGCCGCCTTCGAGCAGCACTGCCATTCTTCCCTGCATCCGTCCCCAAGAGATCCTAACTCCTGTTTTTTCAACAACCTAATAGCTCCTTCAGAGAGAGCTGACCTGGAGGGGCTTGCCCCTTGGATGTACGAGGCACAGCTCTTGCATCCTTCTCCACGGAGCAGGGTCTTATCATGGTGAGCAATGATACACCCACATCCGTGAGAATAAGGTTCCTCCTCTCTTTTCATTTCACTCCGCCGGCAGTCATGAAATGAGGGTGAGACCCGTGTTGATACCCGGTACAATTATCACGGGCTCTCATTCCGATGCCACGCTAATCACGCCAGGAACGGTCTGTAGTCCGGAATTGCCCGCATAACGCCAGTTTTCCTGAATGGCAAAAGGATATGTTTTTGCAACGCACATTCACTCTTATTGCAGCCCGAATGCAGGGAGGCGACATGATCGTACTCGGGATTGACCCGGGTCTCGCCACGGTGGGATATGGCATCCTCGAATCCAGGGACGGGAAGGTGAAGACCGTTCTTTCCTATGACTGCATCAGGACCTCGGGGAAGAACAGCACCACACCGCAACGCCTCGAGGAAATTTTCGACCGGGTCTGCAGCCTTATCACGGAACATCACCCCGGGTGGATCGCACTTGAAAAACTCTTCTTCTCAAAAAACGTGACTTCGGCGCTGGGGGTTGCAGAGGTGAGAGGGGTGATCCTGCTTGCGGCACAGCAGCACCGGGTCCAGGTCGCTGAGTATACTCCAAACCAGGTAAAACTTGCAATCACCGGATCAGGAAGAGCGGATAAAAGACAGATGCAGGAGATGATCTGCCGGCTCCTTGCCCTCCCTGAGATACCAAAACCGGACGACGTGGCCGATGGTCTTTCCGTCGCCCTCTGCCACCTCCATGTGGTGAGGCAGCCATGATCTCCCTCCTTTCCGGGAACGTCCTCTGGTGCGGGGATGGGGTGGTGGTCATCGATGTCAACGGTGTCGGATTTGAAGTCACCGTCACGGATGCAGCGGTCAGAGAACTAGCCGGAACCGATACGCCCGTAAAGATCCACACCCATCTTGTCGTCCGTGACGGAGAGCCGGTTCTTTTCGGGTTTCTCACCCGGTCGGAAGTGGAGATGTTCCTCCTGCTGATCCAGGTGAACCGGGTAGGGCCCGGCCTTGCCATGCGTATCCTCTCCCAGATCAGCATCCCCGATCTTGCCGGGGCAATCCTGGACGGCGATGAGGCCGTCCTCTCCCGGATCTCCGGGATCGGATCCAAGAGCGCAAAACGTCTCATCCTGGAGCTCGGGGACAAGATGAAGAAGCGGGCAGCGCTCTTTGTGACCGGTCTCTCCTCCGGTGGCGATCCTGTACGGAGGGATGCGGAGAGTGCCCTTGTTGCGCTGGGATTCTCCCAGAAGGAAGCAGTTGCCTCCGTTGATACCGTATTGCGCGGGAGCAGCAGATCCGCTGACATCTCATCGGTGGTGCGAGCCGCGCTCTCTCTTCTCAGGGAGGGATCATGAGGGAAGAGGGACTCATCGCTGCCACCATGAGGGAGGAGGATCGGGATGATGAGGGGATCAGGCCTGAAAAGCTCGCCGATTTCATCGGGCAGGAGCAACTGAGGGAATCGCTCTCAATTGCCATGGCCGCCGCAAAGAAGCGGGGGGTCCCTCTCGACCATACCCTCTTCTCAGGCCCGCCCGGCCTTGGCAAGACAACCCTTGCCCATATTATCGCCCGGGAGATGAAGGCAGCCATCCACTGCACAAGCGGCCCGGTCCTTGAGAAAGCCGGCGATCTCGCCGCTATCCTCACCCTGGTACAGGAAGGGGATGTCCTCTTCATCGACGAGATCCACCGGCTCCCCACGGTCGTGGAAGAGATCCTGTATCCCGCAATGGAGGACTTCCGGATCGATGTGATGATCGGTGAGGGCCCCAGTGCACGCTCTATCAGGATCGATCTCGCCCCATTCACCCTCATAGGGGCAACGACCCGGGTCGGGCAGCTCGGATCACCGTTTCGGGACCGTTTTGGCCTGATCTTCCGGCTCAACCCGTATACCGGAGATGACCTGGCCCGGATTGTCAGGCGGAGTGCACGGATCCTGGCACTTCCGATCACGGAGAACGGCTCCCGGGAGATCGCCACAAGGAGCAGGGGTACCCCGAGGATAGCAAACCGTCTCCTGCGGCGGGTGGGGGATTTTGCGCTTGTCAGGGGTGACGGGAAGATCGATGAGTGTCTTGCCGATCAGGCGCTCACCATGCTCGGGGTTGACCGGACCGGACTCGATGAGGTTGACCGGCGGATCCTCAAAGTGATCATCGATGACTTCGGGGGAGGACCGGTGGGAATCAAGACGATTGCCATCTCGATCGGAGAGGACGTGCGGACGATCGAGGAGGTCTATGAACCGTATCTCATCCAGGCAGGGTTTGTCAAGCGCACCCCGCAGGGAAGGGAGGCTACCCCTGCTGCAAGGAGCCATATCCAGCATAAATGGTGGTGATTTTTTTGGTATCCCCCCAAAATTTGATGTGATATCCAGCCGAACCCTAGGGAGATGATCCCCTTTACCGGCCTCGAGCTCTCTCCCGGAAAAGCGGCTTACGTGAAGTACCTCTCTCTCCAGGATGGCAGTGTGAAGATATCCGGGATCGCAGGGTATTTCGAGGTTGATCCATCGACGGTTACCCGGACCATCCATGACCTTTGTCGGGAAGGATACGTGGAGCACGAGCCGTATGGCAGGGTGGCACTCACAGAATTCGGGAGAAAATTCGGGTCATTCCTCGTGCGAAGGCACCGGATCCTCGGCCTTGTTCTCTCTCATTACGGCCTCTCCGAGGAGGAGGCCTGCACCGAAGCCTCAAGAATGGAGTGCTACCTCTCCCGGGAGGCTGTCAATAAAATGTGTCGGGCCCTTGGTCATCCCACCAAGGGGTTCTGCGGGGAGATCTGTCATGACCCCCTCTGCCTTTCAGGAACGGCAACCGATGGGTTGCATGAAAATGTGAGCTGATATGCAAAGAATTTGTACTGCCACCAAGCGAAGGATAGCGTATAGTACCCTGGTCATTGTGGTCCTCGCCATGACCATGACTGCAGGCTGCACAGGCATCGACAGGAATCCTCCCAAAGACGGGATCAGCGTTGCTGTCACGATCCCCCCCCAGGCAGAGATGGTACGGGAGATCGGTGGCGACAGGGTAGACGTGGTGGTGATGGTACCGCCCGGATCCGATCCCCATACCTACGAACCGGAACCCGCCCTGGTGGCAAAGGCTGCCAAGGCCGATCTGTACGTGACAATCGGGACAGGGCTTCTCCCGGTCGAAGATGCCCTTGTGGCACGGTTGAAAGCCATGAATCCTGGCCTCCTTGTCGTAGACAGCAGCAACGGGATCACCTATCTTTACCCCAGTGGCGAAAATGAGGGAACCGGCATCGGATTTTTGGGAGAAATGCCGGTTGAAGGGAACGATCGGGGCCCCCAGAGTCCCGATCCCCACATCTGGCTCTCGCTCCGGAATGCCGGGATCATGGCGGAAAACACCAGGGATGCGCTGATCAGAGCCGATCCCGCCTATGAAAACGAGTACAGGGAGCACTGTGACAATTATACCTCCCGTTTGCAGGATCTCGATCGGAGGATCAATGCCACGTTCTCCCGGAGTCACCCGGGCATGATCCTCGTCACCCACCAGGCATGGGACTATTTTGCGAGGGATTATCACCTCGACTTTGTTGCAATCGAGAAGGAGGGGAAAGAACCGACGGTCAAAGATCTGGCATCGTTCATTCTTCTTGCCCGTTCGCATGGTATCCGTGTTGTCTTTTCCGAAGCCCAGGAGAGTTCAAGGGAAGCAGAGACCATTGCAGGTGAGATAGGAGGGACAGTCAGGGTGCTCGATCCCCTGGCCGGGGACTACCTTGCCAACATGGAACGGGTGGCAGAAGCCTTTGCAGAGGAGGTATGAGGATGAACGGACCCGTGATCGAACTCGAATCGGTCTCCTGCCTCCTTTCAGGACGAAAGGTCCTCGATGGGGTGGACCTGAAGGTCCGGGAAGGGGACCTGTATGCGGTGATAGGTCCGAACGGTGGCGGAAAAACCACGCTCCTGAAGGTCATTCTCGGGCTCCTCCCGGCCAGTTCCGGGACTGTGCGTGTGTTTGGGACAACCCCCCGTGAAGCGCGGAGCAGGATCGGGTACGTCCCCCAGTACAGGACATTCGATTTTCATTACCCGGTTACCGTAGAGGAAATGGTGCTTTCAGGCAGGCTCGGCCATATCCCCGGCCCGGTCAGGCGCTTCTCGCAGGAAGACCGCGAGGCAGCCCGGAAAGCACTCGACCGGACTGGCATCATCCATCTCTCCCGCCGGCCAATCTGCGACCTCTCCGGGGGTGAGCAGCAGAGGGCAATCATCGCCCGGGCCCTTGTCGGCGATCCGGACCTGCTCATTCTTGACGAGCCCATGGTGTATGTCGATATGCCCACAGAGGTGCAGCTGTTCGATATGCTCGAAGGCCTTTTAAAAGAGATTACCGTTCTCCTAGTCACTCACGATATCGGTGCTATCTCCACCAACGTCACGAGAGTGGCCTGCCTCAACGGAAGGATCTTCACCCATGATACAAGCGAGATATCGGAGGAGATGCTCACCGCAGCCTATCATTGCCCGGTTGACCTGATTGCTCATGGTATCCCCCACCGGGTCTTTCGTGATCATGAAAAGGAGGGATGATGCTCGGGATCCTGGGATTTGAATTTTTCAGGAACGCGGTGATAGCAGGGCTGATAGCAAGCATCGTCTGTGGCATCATCGGGTCTTTTATCATCGTCAAACGCCTCGTCTCCCTTTCCGGGGGACTTGCCCATACCGCGTTTGGCGGGATCGGGCTCGGATATTTTCTTGGAATCGATCCGTTCCTCGGCGCTGCCGGTTTCACCGTTGGTAGTGCGCTCCTTATCGGGACCATCCGCGAGAAGTTCGGACAGTATATGGAGACGCTGACCGGCGTGGTCTGGGCTGCCGGGATGGCGATCGGGATCCTTTTCATCGCACTGACCCCGGGCTATGCCCCGGAACTGTTCGGGTTCCTGTTTGGCAATATCCTCCTGATCCCTTCGGAAGATCTCGTTATCATGGGTATTCTGGCACTGGTCATACTCGGCATTGTGACAGCCGGGTTCAACCAGCTGATAGCGGTCACCTTCGACGAAGAGTATGCCCGTGTGATGAACCTGCCGGTGACCTCCCTTCTCCTTCTCCTTCTCCTTCTCATTGCCATCAGTGTCGTGATCCTCCTCCGTGTAGTCGGAATCATCCTTGTGATTGCCCTCCTTACCATCCCGCCGGCAATTGCCCGTGAGTATACGAGCAGCATGCGATCCATGATGTGCCTCTCGGTCCTGGCCGCCGCTGTTTGTACCATCGGAGGACTCTTCCTATCCTATACCATGAACGTTCCGTCCGGTGCCACGATCATTCTCCTCGCTACCGGAGGATATGGTATCATGCTTCTCGAACGCTGGGTAACAGGGAGAAGGGAACAGTCTGCGGCGGGATAATTCGCTGTTCCCCCTCTCTCTTCTCAAAACCGCTCCAATGCCCGGGATTGCCGGAAAGGCCGATGAGCACGGTCATACGAGGGATTGTTCACCCCCCGGAATGGAGGCGGTCAGGAGCAGGATGCAATAAAGGGCACTGGTATAACGGCCCCCTGTTGATCCATGATTATGGGGGCTCTGAAGGAGTGAGCAGGGCCGGAAAATTTCCGGTCCATTCATGCAGTTCTTCAAGGTCAGCCGTGACAATCCGTGTGATGAGCGTCTTTCCAAACACCCGCTCGAAATTATCCGCCTCGTTCTCGATCCCGGACAATTCAAGATGGCACTCCCCTATTGCTGTCAGTTCAAGTACGGCACCGGTCGGACTGGTCGAAAGAAACCGTGCATGCCGGATCAGCCCTGCATGGCTCCGGTCAAGACTCTCGGCCATGCGGAGCAGAGCCGAGAGAACACTGATCCGTTCCCAATCTCCCGGCTCAAGGGGGAGAACTGCAAGGGTCCTTTTTTTGGGAGGTTTCTTCCGGTGATAGCGGGCAATAAAAGCCAACAGCAGGATCTCCCGGGGGAGAAATCCCGGAATATCGGTGTTTTTAATCAGGTAATAGGAATGAACGTGGTGATTATGGTAGGAGATGAATGATCCGACGTCATGCAGGAACGTTGCATAGACGAGGAGTTCTTCTTCATGACCGGAATACTCGTGCAGACCACAACGCCCAGCACTGGTAAAGAGTTCCTGGGCGAGGCGTGCAACGGTCCTTGCATGATGTTCATTGATTCGGCAGGAGCGGGCAAGCTGAAGGATGCTCCGTTCCCGTGGGGATAAGCTGCCAATCAGGGGAAAGTCCTCCATCCGGGTCAGGTAATCCGCAAGAAGCCCGTCCTGTAGTCCTCTCTGCGTTGAAACGATCCGGTCGATGGAGAGGGCATCCATCAGGGTTTCGAGGATGGCTGCCCCGGAGATGATGATGTCCCCCCGTTCCGGGTTGATACCGGGGACTTTTCTCCTGGCAGAGAGGGGGAGCGAACAGAGGAGACCGGCTACCCGTGCGAGTTCTGCCCTGGTAAGGCCGGTTTTTCCGTTGGACGTCCCGTTTCCGGTCTTCATTGCAATCTCTGAAAGGTTGATGATGGTGCCCGAGCTTCCGATGGCGATATCGAAATGGTGGGAGGAGAGCCCGGGCAGTACCGGTTCAATCACCGACCTGGCATGGTCCCGGATACGCCCGTACTTCTTTTTTGTGACCGGCTTTTCCTCATCACGGGAGAAGAAAAGATTAGTGAGCCGTATCGATCCAAGCAGCAGGCTCTCAAGATGGCAGGAGGTATGCTGCCCGCCAATCGCAATCTCTGTGGATCCTCCCCCTATATCGATAAAGACCGCCTGCTTTTCCCCGAGGTGGAGCCCGGTTGCTACTCCCATGTAGATGAGCCTGGCTTCGTCCCTCCCGGAGATGATCCTGGCATCGATCCCAGCCTCGTGGCGGAGGCGGTTCAGGAGCACATTCCTGTTCTTTGCTTCCCGTGCGGCAGAGGTGGCAACCGCGACCACCTCATCAGTGGAGAAAGATCGGGCAAGGGTAGTGTAAGTGCGGCAGACATTGACCGCCCGTTCGATCGCCTCGTCACTGATAAGGCCATCATCAAACTCGCCCTCGCCAAGCCGTACGGTCTCCTTCTGGCGGGAAAGAACATGATAGGTACAGTTGGGAAAGAGCCGGACGATGAGCAGACGGATGGAATTGGTCCCGATATCGATGAAGGCAACAACGCGTTCACGGGATGGTCCGGGAGTGGGCTCTGTGGCTGGCATTGCAGGGATTCCTCATCTGTTCTGTATACGTTTTGGGGAGTAAGCGCGATAAAGGAACTTCTTCTTTCGCCTACGGTGACAGGCGACACCGGCACCTGCCGATCGTAAAGGCAACGACTACGGCAGACAGGGCGACGATGAGGAATGCAGTAAAGAAGCTGGTAAGTTCCGCGATGAATCCTGCAAGAACCGGGAGAAACGTCATGCCCCCATAACTGGCTGCATTGAACAGTCCCATCACCACCCCCTGCGTTGGTTCCGATTCGGCGAGGTATGCCAGCTGGGCAATCATCACCACCCCAGCGATGGCCCCGACCAGGATAAAAAAGACGGGTGAGAAAAAGACACAAAGGACCGCTGCTGCCATCAGGAGCGAGGCTCCTTTGATCGTCGGTATTGGGGGGAGGTGGGCGTGGGAGACAATGATCACCGCGATCGCGGTCGCGGTGCTCATCGCAGCGATGGTCAGCCCGAGGAGACCTGGTGACAGATCCGAGAATTCCGGGTAGAGGGAGGTCAGTGCCCCGGTTATACCGAGAAGGACGATCGTCGAGATCCAGAGCCAGAAGTATTCCCGGATTACGCGGAGGAGCCGTTCCCCGGTAGTCCGGGCTGATTCACGGGGCAGGCTCTCCCTCTCTCGTCCCGATTGCATGACCATGCTGAAGAGGGCCGGGATCACCCCGATCAGCGTGAAGAGGGCAATGCCCGAGGCACCAAAACCGGTCATCTCAACGAGCCAGCCGCTCCCGATCAGCCCCGCGACAAGCCCGATGTTCAGCATTGCCATGAAGTATCCGCTCGAAGTCTCATGATCAGACCTGGCATTGATGAGGGAGAGGGCAGCCGGGACGAACAGCCCTGCACCGAACCCTTCGATAATCCGGAATAGAACGATCAGCAGGGTGGAGGTGGAGAAGGTGAGGAGCACCCCTGATGCGACGGTCAGCAGAAGACCCGCCCTCACGAGAGGCAGTTCACCCGCACGGTCAGCGATCAGCCCGGCAGGGAGAACGAGAAGGAACGCGCCGAGGAAATACGCTGAATAGATGGTCCCCTGGGCGATGGTGCTGTCGCCGAATGATGCAAGTTCGGGCACGATCGCGTTCGAAAGCGCCATGATGATAAAAACGCCCAAAAAAAGAGGGAAACGGTTTCTCATATCATCCGATACGTCTCGAGGTTCATCGGGGAATGGGTCTCAATGTGATACCGCTTATAGAGCGAGCTCGCAAGATCGATGGTATTGTTCTCGTCTCCATGAATCGTAAAGATCTTTTCAGGTTTCGGCTGGACATGCCCGATATAATTGATCAGCTGTCTCCGATCCGAGTGGCCCGAGAACCCATCGATGGTGACAATCTCGAGGTTGATAACGATGGTCCCCCGCCGCCCGACAGGAATCTCCCTCCATCCCTTCTGGATACGTCTCCCCATCGTTCCTTCAGCCTGATAGCCGACAAAGACCAGTGCATTTCTCTCGTCAGAGGCAAGCCCGCTCAGATACTCCATGACCGGTCCGCCGTTCAGCATACCGCTTGTCGTGATGATGACGCAGGGATCACCATTCATCACCTTCTCACGGAGATCCGATGAATCGACGGCGACAAAGCATTCGGCGAGGAACGGGTTCAGGCCTTCCTTGAAGATCTGGTTGCGCAGTTCGCTGTTCAGGTACTCCGGGTAGGTCGTATGGATTGCCGTTGCCTCCCGGATCATCCCGTCGAGATAGATCTTGACCGCCGGGATCTTCTCTCTCCTG
>JAJRBU010000169.1 GCA_028679315.1 Methanoregulaceae archaeon | reverse complement strand
ATGCTTCCCGGGCATGTGTGTACTGTTTCAGGCTACCAGGACTATGAACAGTTTCCGGTGCCCCAAGTCGTGGCAGGGTTTGAAGCAGACGATATCCTCCTCGGCCTCCTGATGCTTGTCCAGCAGGTCAGGGAAAATACTCACCGCATTGATAATGCCTATCCGAGAGCAGTCTGCAGAGAAGGAAATCCAAAAGCAAAAGATCTCATGTACCAGGTTTTCGAATCTTCCGATGTGGAATGGCGGGGATTCCCTGTAATTCCCGCTTCTGGACTCAGGGTCAGGAAGGAATTTGAGCACTATGATGCCCAGAAGAAGTTTGGGATCAGGTTCAAAACAGTGAGCAAACATTCGGCCTGTATCTGTGATAAGGTACTCAGGGGAATCGCACAGCCTTTAGACTGTAAACTCTTTAACAAGGTTTGTACCCCCCGTACCCCTGTGGGACCATGTATGGTGAGCCATGAAGGTGCCTGCAGGATATGGCATACCTATAAAGAAAGGTATCCATAGTCCCCTATTGTTAGCATCTCCCATATGTTTCCAGTTAGTATACGAATGTCCCGGATCCTGCCAGGTAAATCGAAGAATCTGACTCCTCCATTTTTCCGGCTTATTTCAAATGAGGAGAATTTATTCCCTGAAATCCCGATCCCATAATTATTATACTCTTTAACATCCTGTTCATATGGAGACACATCCATGTGCCTTATATCTGCCCTGGTAGGGTAGTGGATATCCTGGGAGCCTCCGGAGCTTCCGACCCGGGTTCGAATCCCGGCCGGGGCGTTTTTTTTCACAAACCACTTCAGCAGATGGGAAATCCGGATTTGTTTTGCTTTTAAAATGAGAGAAGGGAGTACCATTAAAAGGAGAGCATGTCGTCACCCCAGAATTATTGGAGTTTTCATCTCCTTTTATTTTGGTGAAAGCTCCAGCCTACAATATGAACTATGAAATTCGCTACGGACCCTCATACTCGCTTCTTGTTGTTACCCTTGAACCTGATGACAGTCTGATCGCAGAATCGGGTGCCATGACCTATATGCAGCCGGCGATTGATGTAAAGACTCAGAAACGGGAGAAGAGCTTCTGGGGAACGCTCTCCCTTGCGCTGATAGGCGGGCAGAGTTTCTTTGTCAATGAATATGTGGCAAATGAGAGCAGAGGCGAGGTCGCCTTTTCAGCAGCTCCTCTTGGGGATATCGATACCCTTTCAATCTCTGAAAGTAAGGGTTTTCTCGTGCAGAAGTCTGCATATATCGCATCCCAGCCGGGTGTTGAACTTGATGTGAAATGGGAAGGATTTACAAAGGGTCTGTTCGGCCAGGGGCTCTTCATGATCAGAGCAACCGGAGACGGGCTGCTCTTCATCAACACCTTCGGTGCTATCGATAAACATGTTCTTACCCCTGGTGAAACCCTCATTGTTGACAATTTCCATCTCGTAGCATTTTCAGAAAGCTGCCAGTATGTTGTCCGGAAATTTGGTGGACTGAAAGAGACCATCCTTGGAGGGGAGGGGCTGGTAACAGAGATAACAGGTCCGGGAGAGGTATACATCCAGACAAAGAATATCAGGGAATTATCGGACTGGATATGGACACTTATTGCGCCGAGAGTACAGACAAAGGCCCGATAAGTGGAAAAACCAGGAAAAATCCCCACTTGTTTGGTGAAAGAATGTATTCATATGAGAAAAAAGGAAATTTTCAGGCGTTCTTCATCTTGGCTTTACCGACATATCCGTCCTTGCCAAGATAATAGAGGAAGCCTTTTTCCCGGGCGATCTTTTCAGTACCGACTTTCTTCTTCTTTCCGCCCTTGTTGTTCTTCATAGGTGCTGCCCATACGAACCCGTCCTTACCCAGATAATAGAGGTAACCGGGTTCGCGCTTGATTTTCTCTTTTCCAATCTTTGTTCCCATAAAATCACCTTGATTTTTAGAGTTTTGGTTTATATAAAAATGATAACGCAAATTGGTATTTAAAGTTTTCGCTAGAATTACCCCGAAGGCCGCCGTATTTGTCAGGGTTCCGCCGGAAATTATTATTAATATATTTGATAGTAATATCTATTAATAAAAAATAGACCCTGTATACATATTTTTATAAAATTATACCCTGGGAAGATCCTTCATCACATAATTTACGAAGAGATGCCGCACAATACCTCTTCAAACATGTTCATCCCTCCCAACTGATCTATCGCCAAGGGAATGAATAGTGCCACTCACTACTTTGCTTATCAGATTACGATAATTCTGAACTAATTTCGTGAAAAAAGCAGATATAAATGATTAATGTGGATAGTATATTTTCTATGAGCCGAAACTGGTGCAGGAATATTTCTGGTGAGATTCTGTAATAACGAGTCTTGAAGACAACCAGGAGTGTCCATATTAAATCAAAATAACACAAGGGCGCTGCGCTCTCACATTTTCAGAGCATCTGGGAATATATTTGGTATAGGAATAGCAGTCATGCCATGAATCTTCCATTGATTCACATTAGGATACTCTTGGAGAATATTCTGAGAAAATGATCAGTCTGATGGTTCAAACCCGCGGACAAAACCTCTCTTGAAGAGATCCTCATTCTTTTTCAGCCATTCTGCTGCATGAAAAAAGCCGTTGTTCTCGGCCTTTTTTACTGCGAGGGGATAGTCATCAGGATAATGAATTTCCCGGTTAATCATCACCAGTTCCTGATATACTTTCTTTGGGACTTTCACTTTCTCGATCATATCGGTTATATGATTGGTATTCCTCATTGAGATAAATATCGATTATTCACCTGCTCTTCATGGGAATTTGAATATCCCAAATTAATACTCCTTCAAGAAATGAATATACTAATCCGAATAAAAGATTATACTATCATTTTAATTCCAGTCAGGAGGCAGAATTTTATGAAAAATATCCGGTCGATCTTCCCTGCAGGTTTCACATCTGTTATCTTTTTACTTTGTATTGTTGTTGGATCAAGCTGTTTATGCGGGAGCCTCGATAAGAATCTCACGGCCGGTTATACAGCCAGCTCGTATGAGATACCGCTCGTCATTGATGAGATACAACCCGTCTATGGATATGAGGATCTTGGATCTTCTCTGAACCTTCCGGTTGCGAATTTTTCTGCAAAAGCGGGCACAGTTACCAAATTCAGTGTGTTTTTTGATGGGGCTCTCTCCGAAGGATCTGACCTGAGTTATCAGTGGAGTTTTAATGATGAATCCATCCTTTCATCTCCAGCTCCGGTGAAATTTTATGACGGGCCGGTAATCGGACTGGTGACCCTGAAAGTGAGTAATGCCATGGGGAGCGACAGCATCACCCAAAAAATGACCGTGGGAAAAGATGGAGAGGTAAAGGTCGAGCGTTATGATCAGCCGGAACAGAACCTGCAAATAGCACTGACCAGGCCCTCAGCCACGATTTCTGAAGTGAATGAAACTGTTCCTGGGACAACCGACGCTCCTGATTACCTCCAAAAATACATCCAGGGAGGCCAGCTTATGGAGGCGGGGGATCTCGCCGGAGCGATTGATGCCCTGAATGAATCGATCAGTCTGAACCAGAGGTTTCCCGATGCATACGTTGCCCGTGGAATGGCCAATTTCCTGACGGGATATTATTACTTTTACGAATTCCGTGGAAAGGATCAACTACTGCAGGCTGTTGATGATTATACTGATGCCCTTGAGCAGGATCCCGGAAACATCGATGCACTTCTTGGAAGAGGGGCAGCCTGGATCTACCTGGGGGAATATCATTCATGGCGGTCGTATATCGGGAATGATTCCGTATTCCGGTACTACGAGACTGCAATCGATGATTTTAACAAGGTCCTTGAAACTGATCCGGAGAACATCGATGCCCTTAACGGCAGGGCATATGCCCTCCTGGTGATCGGTTCCGGAAATCCGGTAAAGCAATCTAACTCCCTTATTGTTGATGCCGCAAAAAAGGATGTTGAGCATTCCATTCGGTTGAACAGCAACAATCCGCGTGCCCATTTTATCCTTGGGCTGTATTACGATCATGAAGGACTCTATCCCTTAGCGATTCATGAATTTTCCAAGGCGATTGAACAGGATCCCACTGAAGCATGGTACTACGAATGGAGAGGATTCGAGAAGTTCCAGAAGGGAGACTATTCTGATGCTATTATGGACTATTCAACCGCAATCTCGCTGCAGCCCCGTTTTGCCCAGGCGTACAATATCAGGGGAATGACCAGGGCATTCCTCATGAATGTCGATGATCGATCTCCCGAACTTACTGATTTCAACCAGGCTATCGAGATTAATCCTACCATATCAGAATTTTACCGGAATTATGCCCTGGGTCTCGCGACCTGGAAATACTGGGACAAATCACTGAATGAACATACTCTTGAGATTCTTACGAAGGCATCAGAACTTGATCCAACCGATTACCGGATACATGGGGACAAGGCGTATGTCCTGACTGCACTGAACCGGAACCACGAAGCAACCCAGGAACTTATAGAATATCAGAGACGCTCACTCACCAATGAAGAGAAGATGACGGCAAACGACCTGCTGGCATATAATAACGTTGCACCCTACTATATGAACACATGGGGATAGATTCCCGGCACCTGTCTCCATTTTCTTTCGGAGCAGAGAATCGTTTTATTTTGACCATGTTCACCTGTTTACTCTACCCTTCGTGATCTTCCGGCTCTCAGGTGAGGGAAAAATTGTATTTTATCCATGACTACATTGCCATGAATAACAACGGAATGCTGCTATGGGGATTCGAACCCCAGTCGCGGGCGTGAGAGGCCCGCATGATTGGCCGGACTACACTATAGCAGCAACTGCTCTACTCTATGAGGCATATTCGTACTTAAATCTGTTGATAACTGGCCTTCCAGCACCAAATACGGGCTGGGAATGAGATTTGACCCTCTATTGTGTGATTTTACAGCTTCCACAGTTATCAACTGAAAATGCCGTTGAGGCCCGATAAAATTTGGTAAAAGAATCCCTCAAAGACCCACAACTATATTCCTTTCATTCCGCTTATATATAGGAACAGCGAAATGGCAGGTATCGAGGACGAGATCCGGGCCCTTGAAGAGGAGATCCAGCGGACGCCCTACAACAAGGCCACCGCCAAGCACATCGGCAGGGTGAAGGCTAAGATTGCCCGGCTGAAGGATGAAGCAGTCCAACGGGCGATGAAATCGGCGGGAGGCGGTGAAGGATACACCGTAAAAAAGTCCGGGGATGCCACCGTTGTTCTCGTCGGGTTTCCCTCAACCGGTAAAAGCACACTCCTCAATACGCTTACTGGTACGAAGAGCGAGGTTGCCGCCTATGCCTTTACCACCCTCACCGTAGTCCCCGGTGCAATGGAACACAGGGGTGCAAAGATCCAGATACTTGACATTCCTGGTCTGATAGCCGGAGCAGCGATGGGGAAAGGCAGGGGAAAAGAGGTTATTGGCGTTGTGAGAAGTGCAGACATGATCGTCATCCTCGTTGACGTCTTCAATTCATCCCATGTGGATGTTCTGATGAGGGAACTCTATGACGCAGGTATCCGTATCAACAGACAAAAACCCGATATCACGATAAAGAAGACCTCCCAGGGGGGCATCAGAGTCCATGCGGTTGGGGCACTCGATCTTGATGTCGATGAGATTCGCTCGATCCTCGCAGAGAACAAGATGATGAATGCCGATATCCTGATTCGGGGCAATGCAACCCAGGATGAGGTGATTGATGCGATGCTAGCAAACCGGGTGTATATTCCTGCATTCATTGCCGTGAACAAGGTTGACCTCATCGATGAGAAAAGCAGGAACACTATT
>JAJRBU010000145.1 GCA_028679315.1 Methanoregulaceae archaeon | reverse complement strand
GATGAGCGCACCGACGATCCCTACGCTCGCGGCACGCGCCTGAACATCTTCAGCGCGAACGTCATCACGCTGCGCTCGATGCTGTTCGGCAACGTGCCGCGTGTCGAGGTCAGCCGCCGCTACGAGGACGCCGACGATGACGCCGCCCGCGTCGCAGCGGAGATGCTGGAGCGCATCGCGAACAGCGACATCGGCAAGCAGTTCAGCTACGCCATCGGCGGCGCGCTCGATGACCGCCTGCTCGTGGGCTTCGGGCTCGCCCGCGTCGCCTACGAGGCCGACTTCGAGACGATCCAGCAGCCGCCGTTCATCGCCGAGGACGGCACCGAACTCGCGCCGGGCTACAGCGTGGACCGCAAGACGATGGAGGCCGCGCCGGTCTACTACCTCAACTGGCGCGACGTGCTGTGGAGCCCTGCGCGGACGTGGGACGAAGTGCGCTGGATTGGCTTCCGCAACTACCTCACGCGCGACCAATGCGTCGAGCGCTTCGGCGAGACGATTGGTGAGAACATCCCGCTCGGCACGTCGAAGCGCAGCACGCGCGGCGGCATCGAGAACGACCCGTGGCAGAAGGCCGAGGTCTGGGAAATCTGGTGCCTCGAAGATAAGACCGTGTACTGGGTCGCCGAGGGCATGGATGTCATCTGCGACGCGAAGGAAGACCCGCTGCAACTCGAGGGCTTCTTCCCGTGCCCGCAGTTCATGCTCGCGAACCCGACATCGCAGGACTACGTGCCTCGCGCCGACTACATCCTCGCGCAGGATCAGTACGATGAACTGAACGATGTCACCACGCGCATCACCATGCTCGAGAAGGCGATCAAGGTGGTGGGCGTCTACGACAAGAGCGCGGACGGCGTGCAGCGCATGCTCAACGAACTCGTGGACAACGAGCTTGTGCCCGTGGACAACTGGGCGATGTTCGCCGAGAAGGGCGGCATCAAGGGGCAGGTCGATTGGCTCCCCATCGAGGAGGTCGCGGGCGCGCTCGAGATCCTGCGCAACTACCGCACCGAACTGGTGAACCTGCTCTATCAGGTCACCGGCATGAGCGACATCCTGCGCGGCGCCACGCAGAGCGGCGAGACGGCGACGGCGCAGTCGATCAAGGCGAAGTTCGCCTCGACGCGCGTGCAGGCGATGCAGGATGACTTCGCGCGGTTCGCGACCGATCTCCAGCGGCTGCGCATCGAGATCATCTCCCGGCACTTCGATGACCAGAGCATCGTCGCGCAGTCGAACCTGCAAGCCACGCCCGACGCCGAGTACATCCCGCAGGCGCTGCAACTGATCCGCTCGATGGATGCGTTCAAGATCAGCATCAAGAGCGAGACGCTCGCGGCGCAGGACTTGGCGGCGCTGCGTCAGGAGAAGCAGGAGTTCATTCAGGGGCTGGCGAGCTTCCTCACCGCCGCGCAGCCGCTCGTGGAGAAGTACCCCGCCGCCGCGCCGACGCTGCTCGAGATGCTCAAGTGGGCGATGACCGGGTTCAAGGGCTCCAGCACCATCGAGGGCGTACTCGACAAGGCAATCGCCTCGCTCCAGCAGCAGCCGCCCGCGCCGCAGGCAGACCCTGCCGAGGCGAAGATGAAGGCGGCGCAGGCCGCGCAGCAGATGAAGCTGCAAGGCGACGCCCAGCGCGAGAAGATGAAGTCGGCGGCGAAGGGTCAGGAGATCCAGATGCAGACGCAGGCCGACATCGTCCGCATCAACGCGGAGACGCAGGCCGAACTGAAGAAGCAGCAGGCGCAGTTCGCGTTCGACTCGCGCGAGAGCCAGCGCGCCGCCGCGCTCGATGCGGTGACCGGAGTGACGCAGATTCGGAGGCCCGGACAGTAATGGCCCGCAACACATGGCATTGGGATCCAGAGCAGGGCAAGCTCGTGGAGGGCCCCGGCCCGCGCCGCAGCGACGGCAGCGGCGATGGCTGGCGCTTCAGCGACCGGCTCTACAGCGGCTCGCCGTTCAAGGGCATGGACGGCACCATCATCGACTCGAAGAAGAAGCACCGCGACTACATGAAGCGGCACAACCTCGCCACGGTGGATGACTTCAGCGGCGAGTGGGAGCGCGCCAAGAAGCGGCGCGAGGACGTTTACACGGGACGGCATGACAAGCGCCAGCGACGCGAAGCCATCGCCCGCGCATTGGAGAAGTTGCATGGCGGCTAACATCGGCGTGATGGACACCATCGCAGCGCTGCGTAAGAAGGCGGCGCCGTACACCTCGCTCGACCCGGAGGAGGGCAAGCAGGCGAACTTCTGGGCCGACTTGGGGCTCGGCATGCTGCCCGTGGTCGGCACCGCGCAGGCGGGGCGCGACTTCGAGCGCGCGCGGCGCGAGGATGACATGCTCGGCATGGGGCTCTCGAGCCTCGCCGCCGTGCCCATCGTCGGCAAGCCGCTCTCGACCGCCGGGCGCAAGATCCGCTCGACCATCAAGGCAGCGGATCGCATCGCCTTTCCCGGCATCTACAAGGATCCGAAGCAACTCGCCGAGGAGGCTGCGGCGATGGTGCGCCCGGAGAGCGAGAACCTCGGCAAGCTGTTCGGCGTGACGCGCGAGGATCTCGCGAAGGCCGCAGAGCAGCCCGGCACCGCGCCCGGCGTGATTCCCGGTGCAGCGGCGAGGCCGAAGGGCACCGCGCACGGCGAGCGCGTCATGGAGAAGGCGAACACACGCCGGCTGGTGAACGCGCTCGAGGCGGGCAACGAGTACGCCCCGGAGCTTATGCAGGGCATGAAGGGCTGGTACATCACCGACCCGGCGTTCGCGCGGCTCGTGGCGCTCGTGGGCATGGACGAAGCGGTCAAGCGCATGAGCCGTTTAAACGCTCTCACCGCGATGGCGTCGCCGTCGAGCGACGTGATAACTGAGTTGCTGCGCGGCACCGCCGCGAACAGGCTCGCGCAGGCGGGGCGCTTCGGCGACTTCGAGCGCTACGCCGGCATGACGCTCGAGGACCGCATCGCGCAGGGCCTGCCCGAAGACATCATCGCGATCCCCTCGCACGCGTACCACTCGACCGCGCAGTCGCCTGCGATGCGCAAGTACCTCGAGAGCGGCTCGATGCAGATGAAGTCGCCGAAGGTGCCGCTCTACGAGCAGGCGTCGCGCCCGTCGCAGCTTGGCAGGCAGAGCGACATCCCGGTCGGTGACGCGCACTTTTCGCGCGGCGTGGGCCTGCCCGACGTGCGCGGCCTGAAGACGGTGAAGGGCGTCACCGGGCCGAACGCGGCCAGCGTCAGCACCGCAGAGCTTCAGGAGCTTGCGCCGTGGTGGCGCGAGGAGATCGCCCAGCAGGCCGGGCTCGAGGCGGTGCCGGCGCAGGCGACGGCGTGGGGGCTGTTCTCGCCGCAGACGGGCGTCGATACGCCCATCGGCCAGCCGAAGCTGGAGATCATCTCCGACCTCATCGCGGAGAAGGCCGCAGCGACGGGCATCTCGCCTGAGAAGCTGCGCGATCAGGTGCTGCTCGGCGAGGCCGACCTCACCTTCCTCGAACGGATGATGCGCGCGCAAGCGGCGCGCAAGCCGAAGAAGTAACTCAACCACTAGGAAAACGACATGAGCGCCGAAGAAACCGACCTGAGAGCCACGCTGGAGAACGCATTTGACCACGCAGAAACAGGGGGACCGACCGAGAACGCCCCGGAGCCCGTTCGGGCTGCGCCCGAAAAGACCGAGGCAGGAGCCACGCCCATCCCCACCGAAGATCGTGGCGACGGTCGGCGCGTGGATGGCAAGTTCGCTCGCTCGAAGCCGGCTGCTGCTCCCGCTGATGGAGGTGCTGCTGACGGCGGCGCTGCTGCTGGCGATCAAGCTGCGCAAGCTGTAAAGCCCGAAGGCGAGCCGCAGCGCGATCCGTTCGCGAAGGCGCCGCAATCGTGGAAGCCCGGCGCGCGCGAGGCGTGGGGCCAGCTTCCCGCCGACGTGCGCGCCGAGGTGCATCGTCGCGAGCGCGAGGCCGCGCAGGTCATGCAGGAGACTGCGCAGGCGCGACAGGTCAATGAGTACGTTGCGCACCTCCACCAGCAGTTCGCCCCGGCGTTGCAGGCCGAGGGCGTGGACGTGCTGACCGCGAGCGCGAACCTGATGAACCTCGCCTCGAGGCTGCGCTTCGGCACGCCCGTCGAGAAGGCGCAACTCGCCGCGACCATCGTGCGCAACTACGGCGTGGACGTGAACGCGCTCGCCGACGCGCTCGACCGGCTCCCCGCCGGCCAGATCCACCAGATGCACGGCCAGCAGCCGCAGCACCAGCAGCAGATGA
>JAJRBU010000146.1 GCA_028679315.1 Methanoregulaceae archaeon | reverse complement strand
AATGGCTCTTTCCTCACTCTATTTGCCGATTTGGCAATACCGATAGCTCCCTCAGCAGCAGCAAAGGATTCGTGTCCTGCCAGAAACGCGAAACATTTCGTATTCTCTCTTAAAAGCATAGCAGCAAGATTCCCATGTCCGAGACCCACTTTTCTATCGTCCGCTACGGAACCAGGGATGCAGAACGCCTGCAATCCTTCCCCGATTGCTTCTGCAGCGTCCGCTGCTTTTGTACAGCCTTTCTTTATGGCCAGAGCGGCACCAACCACATACGCCCAGCCTGCATTTTCAAAACAAATGGGCTGAATCTCCTTGGCGATCTTATAGGGGTCTATTCCTTTCTGTTCACAGATCTGCTTTGCTTCCTCTATCGAACTGATTCCATATCTATTCAGTGTCTTGTTGATTTGCTCGATTCTTCTTTCGTAGTTTTCAAACAGTGCCATATCCTTCACCCTCCTCATTCGCATCTTGGGTCGATTAATTTCTTAGCTTCGTCAACTCGACCATATTTCCCGGAAGCCTTCTTAAGGGCCTCGTTGGCATCCATGCCTTTTGATATCATCTCCATCATTCGGCCCAGACTTACGAATTCATAGCCGATTATTTCGCTATTTTCATCCAGGGCAATCTTTGTCACATAACCTTCAGCCATTTCCAAATATCTTGGCCCTTTGGCTAATGTGCCATACATAGTCGCAACCTGACTCCTTAATCCCTTGCCCAGGTCTTCTAATCCGGCGCCAATTGCCAAGCCGCCTTCCGAGAAAGCAGACTGGCTTCTTCCATATGTTATCTGTAAGAATAGTTCTCTCATTGCTGTATTGATTGCATCGCAAACCAAATCTGTATTCAGCGCCTCAAGGATCGTTTTCCCGGGCAAGATCTCGGCGGACATGGCAGCCGAGTGGGTCATGCCTGAGCAACCAATTGTTTCAATTAATGCCTCCTGGATAACTCCATCCTTAACATTGAGGCTCAACTTGCAGGCTCCTTGTTGCGGAGCGCACCAGCCAATCCCATGGGTAAAACCGCATATGTCCTTTATTTCTTTTGCTTGAGTCCATTTGCCTTCCTGTGGTATCGGTGCCGAACCGTGATTTGCACCCTTTGTTACGGAACACATGTTTTGTACTTCGTGTGAATAGATCATAAGGGCCAATCCTCCTCTGTGTTTTTCTCTTTATACATCTTCGCATTAACCGTGCTTATTCTTCCACTATTCTTTGTCAGGTAAGGATCTCGAGTCTCTGTTGCGCCGTGAGAGACGGAGTTAAGCCTGCCGCGCCCTTACGCTCTCGTCAAGTGCCTGTATTTAATACGGTGGGGCTGGTCTGCAGCGGCGCCGAGACGGGCCTTTCTGTCCGCTTCATACTCGGAGTAGTTTCCATCGAACCAGACCACTTTGCTGTCACCCTCGAACGCGAGCATGTGGGTAGCGATACGATCGAGGAACCATCGGTCGTGGCTGATGACTAAGGCGCAGCCCGCAAAACTCTCCAATGCTTCTTCCAGGGCACGCATGGTGTTTATGTCCAGGTCATTGGTAGGCTCGTCAAGGAGAAGGACATTGGCCTCCTCCTTCAGCATGCGGGCAAGATGGACACGGTTCCTTTCCCCTCCGGAAAGCATCGTCACCTTCTTCTGCTGATCGGTCCCGGAGAAATTGAAGCGGGCAACATAGGCGCGCGAATTCACCTGCCGCTTGCCGAGTTGAATAGTATCATCCCCGCCGGAAATCACCTCCCAGATGGTCTTGTCCGGGTCGAGTACGTCGCGGCTCTGATCGACGTATGCCAGCCTTACGGTTTCTCCGATCTTGAAGGTGCCGGAATCAGGCTTTTCCTGCCCGGTGATCATCCGGAAAAGGGTGGTCTTGCCTGCCCCGTTCGGTCCGATAACACCTATGATTCCCCCCGGAGGGAGGGAAAACGTCATCCCCTCTATAAGAATATTGTCACCGTACGCCTTGCTCACGTTATCGGCTTCAATAACGACATTGCCCAACCGGGGCCCTGGTGGAATATAGATTTCCAGCTCTTTTGAGCTTTTTTCGACATCACGGCTGAGGAGTGCCTCATAAGAAGTGATGCGCGCTTTTGCTTTTGCGTGGCGGCCCTTGGGAGACATCTGTATCCACTCAAGCTCGCGCTGAAGGGTCTTCTGCCTCTCGCTCTCGGACTTCTCTTCCTGTTGCAGACGGTTCTTCTTCTGTTCCAGCCAGGAGGAATAATTCCCTTTCCACGGGATCCCCTGCCCTCTGTCGAGTTCCAGGATCCACCCGGCGACATTGTCGAGGAAATAGCGGTCGTGGGTCACGGCAATGATAGTGCCAGGATAGCTTTTCAGGTGGTGCTCCAGCCAGGCCACGGTCTCTGCGTCGAGGTGGTTGGTCGGCTCGTCCAGAAGCAGGATATCCGGCTTCTGCAGGAGCAGCCTGCAAAGCGCCACACGCCGTTTCTCACCGCCGGACAGGACCCTGACCGGGGTTTCACCCGGAGGGCAGCGCAGGGCATCCATCGCCATCTCAAGGCGTGAATCAAGGTCCCACGCATCCAGCGCATCCAGCTTCTCCTGTACTACGCCCTGTCGTTCGATAAGTTTATTCATCTCATCGTCTGACATCGGTTCGGCGAATTTCTCATTAATAAGATTGTATTCCTTAAGGGCAGCTGCTGTTTCATGCACTCCTTCTTCCACGGTTTCCCGCACCGTCTTTTTTTTATCCAGTTTCGGCTCCTGCTCAAGGAGCCCCACTGTGTAGCCGGGAGAAAGGACCGTCTCACCATTGTACTCCTTATCCA
>JAJRBU010000256.1 GCA_028679315.1 Methanoregulaceae archaeon | reverse complement strand
GGTTCGGGCAGGGGGAGCACCGATCCTCCATCTGATATTATCCGGCCGACTGCTCTGCATACTACAGGGGAGAAACCGGTCTTTCCACCGGTCCAGAAAATTTCGTTCCTTTCACCTTCTCCAGGAACCACCACTGCGATCTCGTGAGATTCGTCCCTTTTCAATAAGGTCCAGCTCCTGCCGCCCAGAGTAAAATTCTTCTTATTCTTTCCGGCAACAAAACGTGCATCAAGCGTCCCTACCATCTCGCCATCAGGAGTCACTGCACGGAATTCGCTACCCCCTTTTATAACAGAGAAGAGATCCTTCCAGTTGGCTCTCCCGAATGATCTCTCAGCCCCAGGTCCAGGCATCAGCATGTCCCCGTCACTGACAAGGATGCCGGACTCCTCAAGAAACCCAAGAAGACCATCGATCTGCTGGGTCTTTATGTTCCTGAAGGCAAAGAGACCTTTTACAAATCTCCTGATATGGGACCGTGAGGTTCTCCTGTTCCTTACAATCTCGAGCAGGACCTGTTGTACAAGCACATTATAAGGTTTTTTGGGAGGGTGTAATGGCTCCACTTCCTTTCTGCTCGCTGACTCGATCACGGCTGTCATACAGAGAAGTTCGCAAGCATCCTTCAGGATGCAGGCCACGTACGGAGGTTTCCCTCTCCTCCCGCTCCTTCCCATCCTCTGGAGGAACGAGGATACAGTGGGTGGGGGCCCGACGCAAACAACCACATCAAGGTTCCCGATATCGATCCCCAGTTCAAGGGTGCTTGTGCAGATGATACAGGAACTGTCGGAATGCAAAAAGGCTCTCTCAGTCTCACGCCGCATTTCTGGTGACAGGGACGAATGATGAACAAGCAGCGGCTCGACCCTGCCAGCAAGGGTGGCATTCACCGCTTCGGCATCACTCCTGCTGTTCACAAAAACCAGCGCTTTTTTCCCGCGAACAAGCCGGGCAAGCGCACTCGCCCTTACGGATTCCTTTTCCTCAACAACAAACGTAAACTTTTTCGGCTGGGGGGGTGCAGGGACCCGTACCAGCACCTCACCATGTCTGTTTCCTGATAGCCATGCAAGGATCTCTTCAGGGTTCCCAACAGTGGCGGAAAGGCCTATACGCTGGATTTTCCTCCCGGAAATCCGGTCGAGGCGATCGATCAGCACCCTCATCTGGACGCCCCGTTCTGATTCAACAAAGGCATGAAGCTCATCAATGATAACGTAGCGGAGGTTCGAAAGCCCTGCAGACAGCTCCCTCTCCATGAGGAGCACTTCAAGTGATTCGGGTGTGATCATCAGGATATGGGGGGGTTCATTGTCCTTCCATGCCCGGTCACCCTTAGGGACATCCCCATGCCATTTCAGGACTTCAAGGCCAATTGGCAGGCAGAAGGTCGAAAATCTTTCCTCCTGATCGTTGATCAGTGCCTTGAGGGGAGCAAGATAGAGTGCAGCAACCCCCGAATACCCCCCCTTCAAAATTCCATCCACAACAGGGATGAGTGCCGCCTCGGTCTTTCCACCCGCAGTCGGTGCAATGATGAGAACATCATTTCCAGTGGTTATTGCATCATATGCCTCCTCCTGCACCGCCCGGAGTTCGCTCCATCCAATCCGGTGAGCAAGAACCTGCCTGAGCCCCTCGTGCAACCTGGAAAATGTATCCATTTGTTCCACCACCATATGGAGCCGGGCAGTTCATGTGGCTTTCGGCCGGCATTGAGGATGACTCAGCATCTCGGAAAAATCAGAGGTCTTCATGCTCATGATATGCAGCCCATCAGTTCTTCCCAATGATCAGATGGCAGGACCTCTGTCTTCTTATCATTACAATGTGGGGAGAAAGGAAATACCCGGATTTTATATCGGATCAATTCAAGAAGACTTAAATAGCGAGAGATTGATCTCGAAGATCAGGTAAACCGGAATGTCCCGCTTACAGGATGCCACGAACCACATGATCCTGCAGCATTCATTCGCATTTTTCTTTTTCTTCTTTCGATAGGGGACCCGTCTTTCAACCGGTTCCCCTGTAATGGACACTCCATGAGATTACCAGAAGGTTTGTATCATCATGTTTGGAATCCCTGACCCGCAGATCTGGATCGCGTATCTGCTCTGCATAGCACTCGCCCTCGCCTGTATGATCTATGGCTACCTGAACTGGAACAGGGGGGGCGATTGACGCATGGCAGTAAGCACAACCGTGGTTATAGCTGTCACAGCGGTGTACATTGTGATCATGCTCGTTCTAGGCTATATCGGGTACAAGAAGACCAGGAATACTGAGGATTACCTGGTCGCGGGCAGGAATGCACATCCCGTCGTTATTGCGCTTTCTTACGGAGCGACGTTTATCAGCACTTCTGCAATAGTCGGTTTTGGGGGGCAGGCCGCAAACCTCGGCATGGGGCTGATCTGGCTCACGGTCCTGAATATAGGCGTTGGAATTCTGATCGCTTTTGTCGTATTTGGAAAAAAGACACGGGAGATAGGCCAACGGCTTAAAGCCATTACGTTCCCGGATCTCATGGGGAAGATCTACCACTCCCAGTTTATGCAGGTCCTGACCGGTGTTATCATTCTCATTGGAATGCCCCTTTATACAGCAGCAGTGCTCATCGGTGGAGCCCAGTTCATAAAAGAGACGCTTGGGATATCGTATGGAATATCATCGATCGATTTTGCACTCATCGTCGCCATCTATGTCATTTTTGGTGGTTTGATCGCGGTCATGTATACCGACGCCGTCCAGGGAGCTATCATGCTTGTCGGCATGACCATCCTTCTCGTAGCAACCTATCTCATTCTTGGAGGGGTTACCGTTGCTAATACAGCACTGACGAATATGGCAGACCTGGTCCCAGCAAAGCTTGCAGAGCAGGGGATGAATGGCTGGACGGTTATGCCCGATCTGGGATCTCCGATCTGGTATACGGTCATAACCACATTGGTTCTCGGAGTTGGGATCGGAGTCCTCGCACAACCCCAGCTGGTGGTCAGGTTCCTGACGGCCAAAGACAGCCGTTCACTCAACAGGGCGGTGCTGGTAGGTGGCCCCTTCATCCTGATGATGACCGGTGTAGCGTTCACCGTAGGGGCCCTCACGAACGTGTACTTCTACCAAACCCAGGGCAAAATTGCCGTCCAGGTGGCGACTGGAGGCAATATCGATACGATCATTCCGATATTCATCAACAGCGCAATACCGGAATGGTTCGTTGTGATCTTTATGGTAACCCTCCTCGCTGCAGCAATGTCAACATTATCATCGCTATTCCATGCAATGGGGACTGCACTGATCTGCGATGTCTGGGGCAGGGGGAGAGAATGTGCCCTCTCTCTCCGTGCGAATCAGGGAGGCGTCCTCCTGATGATCGTTGCTAGTGTTATCATCGCTTTCCTGATGCCAGGGAGTATTATCGCGATTGCAACTGCGATGTTCATGGGCTTGTGTGCATCCGCATTCCTCCCTGTTTTCGCTGTTGCGGTGTACTGTAAGAAACCGGATCCCCTGGCAGCGAAAACGAGCCTTGTTGTCGGGGCTCTTGTCTGGTTCATCTGGGCTCTCTTCGTGAATACAAAGTATGCTGCCGTCTTTGGCCTCTCAAAAACCCTGTTTGGACAGGTCGGGATACTTGGTTATCCATGGAGTGCCATCGATCCGATCGTCATCGCTCTGCCGCTTTCGGCAATTACCATCCTCACACTACAATACATGAGGGGAGGATGCGCCGGTGTTGCACAGGTGGCCTGAACAAAATCCCACCTGCTTATTTTTCCAGAAAAGATGAGTTAGGTATGATTACTGATCGCTCAAAAATCCTGCCGCCACCGGCGATAGAGGTGATGATCCAGACCGAATATGTCAAGCGTTTTTCCCACAATATGGTCGACCAGGTCATCCAGGTTTTTTGGCCGGTGGTAGAATCCAGGCGCAGCCGGCAGGATAGTAACTCCTGACTCAGCCAGGGTAAGCATATTCTTCAGCTGGATCACATTGAGAGGGGTTTCCCTCGGAACAAGAACAAGTGTCCGCCGTTCCTTCAGAGTGCAGTCCGCAGCCCTGAGGAGGAGGTTGTCGGCAAATCCGCAGGCTATCCCGGCAAGAGTCTTCATGCTGCAGGGAAGAACCACCATCCCCATGCTCCGGTAACCTCCGCTTGCGAGTACTGAAGTAAAATCATTATTATTATGGCACCGGGTGGCAAGACCCTTGACCTGCTCACAACTACGGTTTGTCTCGATCTCCACCATCTTTGTAGCCATACTGGTCATCACGAGGTCAGTCTCAATATCAAGATCATGCAACACCTCGAGCATCCGGATCCCGTACATGATACCACTGGCCCCGGAAAGCCCTACAATCAGGCGCATGGGATTCACCATCTCCTAATGGTACTGCAACCGGAGGATATAATAAATAGGATGGATAGTGGTGATGCTGGAGGATGATCCATTAGGGGAGGAGGAATGCCTTTTTAATCCTGGCTTTCAGAGCGTCTTTCGGATAGGCCCCTACTACGATGTCAACCACTGTTCCATCCCGAAACAGGACGACTGTGGGGATAGCCGAGATTCCAAATCCTCCTGCAATACCAGGATTTTCATCGGTATTACACTTTGCAAAGGTCACCTTACCGGCAAATTCGCGGGAGAGTTCCTCAATTACCGGAGCCACCATCCTGCATGGTCCACACCACTCTGCCCAGAAATCTATCACGAGAAACGGATTATCCACGAGCAGCTGCCGGAAATTTGCTCCATTCACAGGGTGTACAATTGGAACCTCGCCCCCATGAGGACGCTCCGTCAACTCGCGGAGTTTCTTTTCCCTGATGCGCTGCAGTTCATCATCCATGAAATCCTTTTAGCGGCGGACCTTTTAATCCCTGCCCAGGAGGATCCATCCGGGCCTGTGGAGTAAACTATATGTCCCTCGATTGTCAATATTATACTCCTGCCTGAAGCGAGGTGGGGTAGTCAGGATATCCCGACGGGCTCATAACCCGTAGACCGATGGTTCAAATCCATCCCTCGCTACTCTCCTTTTAAAAAAAAGGGTATAGTACTATTTCCACCACTGACCCTGCGATTAAATTACGTCTGAAAATATTGCTTTTTTGCAGTTCATAGATGAAAAAATGGTAAATCCCATTTAGCAACTCACAAAGAAGGAGTTATATGGTTGATAACATCCTATCGCATCTTTGAGGACGCCACAGCGGAGGGGGTAAGCCGAAGGCGCTATCCCCAGTTAGCGTTA
>JAJRBU010000166.1 GCA_028679315.1 Methanoregulaceae archaeon | reverse complement strand
TGATACCAATACCACCGCTTCCGGGGCGATCCTGCATGGCCGGGGGTCCCTGTGATCCCGATTGCGATCCACCGATAGTTGTGTTCCCGAAGGTCTGCGCTGATATTTCGAAGGTTTCCTGGAAGGTTTTCCCTTCCTCATCTCTGTATGAGACCACGAGCGGGATTTTTGGAAGTCCCGGCGCCATGCAGGTGATCTCAAAACTGGAGAAGTCATCAGGTTCCAGTGCCCCTATCACATAAATAGGGTCAGGGTCAACTGCCCGGGCAGGTTCGCCTACCGTTACTGTGACGGACTTGGCATCTTTCAATCCCGCATTGGTGACATCCCCCCCGATCGTCATGCTGGCACCTCCCCCTGTCACCTCAATGTTGTTCACCACGAGCTCTGCAGCAACCTTCCTGTCTCCAAGTGTCACCGGCAGCGTGATTGTTTCATAGTGCTGGTTCGGGCCATTCCGATAGGAGACGTTAAGGACAAGGCTGGTCACCCCCTCGGGGGTAATCCCAAATGTTGCCTGTTTCTCCTCGTCAGGTTTGAGGGTCCCGATGAAGACGGCACTCTGCGATGAGGTAATACCCTCCCCTCCCGGGATTACCATGACGCTGTTCACTTGATTGTCACGGGGATTGCTCACCGACAGGGTGATCGGGTCCTCTTCACCTGCCGAGAAGGTATCCGGTGATTTGACGACCGAAACCATGAGCGGGGTATCGTCAACCTTCACTGCGATTGGATATCGCATACTTCCGGAATCCGTGAAATCGACATAGAATATCGGGAAATACGTCCCGTCCCTTCCATCTGCCTCTACAAGGAAGGTGAAGGAAAGGGAGTTTGCCGGTCCAAGGGTGCCGACCTTGTCATAGGTCTGGTAGTTGACGACATTGAGTTCTTCTGATAATAGTTCGACACGATCGATCTTCACCGCTGATGTCCCTGAATTGGTGATCCTCACGATCAGGGTTCCCTGGTCATCCTGCATGAATAGTACCGGATCGATAGTGACATTCGTGATCGCCACATGTGCTTCTACTGAGCTCTCGCTCGTCGTTTCTACTGCAGAGACTATGGCGCAGATACTCCCCCAGGCGAGGAGTATGGTAAGGAGAGAGAACAGCAAAAAAAATCTATTATTGGTCTTTTTCCATTTCATCATGGTGGTTCTGCCTCATAAGTGTGGTAAGATTCCATCAGAAGATCGTGGTTGGTGCAGATTTCACAAAACGGGGTATCTCGTTCCATGCCGGAAAAGTGGGGGAAAAGTGACAATTCCGCCCGATTCACGGTTATTTGCCCTGAAAATTTCCTGAGATTCCTCTGATTCGTGTATGACTACCCGGTGATGCAGGTGAATCATCATGCCTTGTTATGATACCCTGCACCTGGGAGATCATGATATCCTTAGCACCTTCCTTGATGGCCTTTGGGATAGCATAGTACTCTTCTTCATGGGGGTCAAGGTAGGAGGACCCGTGGCCACCCCCGGTATTTCGATCCCTGCATCCGGAATTTCCACGTGACATTACTGGTCCATGGATAATACTGCTGGGAAGGATGATCGATGCTGTTAATCGGCGGAGTGGCTCACTTATTTTCTCGATACGCATGGGGATGCTGTTCCATGCCGGAATGGCCGGCACGTATAGTATGTTTTACATTGTGTGATATAAAATTTACTAATGGGAACAGAACTGTACGGGGATGCTGGATCGAATGAGTTTTTTTATGGGACTCCCATGCATCTCGCCGATACAATGCATCGTATTATTGAATCTCTTCGAAGGTAAATACATCCTCGATACTTACCTTGAAGTACCGGGCAATTTTGAAAGCAAGGTCAAGGGATGGATCGTACTTGCCCTTTTCAATGGCAAGAATGGTCTGTCGGGTGACGCCAAGTTCGTGCGCCAGGGCATCCTGGGTAAGGTCATGCATGGCCCGGAAGACCTTAATCCTGTTCTTCATCGTTCTCCCACTCCCCATACTTCCGTGCGTAGTAGATCCTGAACCCGACATAGAGGAAGAACATCAGGAAAAGGAGTGCCAGTTGCAGGTAGCCGAAATGCCCAAGCCGGATAAGACCGTCATCGGGCGGTTTAATGCTCTCGTTCAGGATACCGGGACCGTCTCCGAACGGTTTTAAGCTCTTGTTGATACCGCCGGATATATCAGCAGGGGGTCGTGGAAAGTGAGGGAGAGGTGGTGCTCCAAGACCAATTACTGCACTGCCAAGGCTGATTGCAAAGAAGATCACCCAGAACACCATGAACGTCGCCATCCCTGCCTTCTGATTGATCAGGACCACCCTTTCATCCACCTGTCGATCGGAGATGCGGCGCCATGCCAGATAGAGGAGGACGACCCCCACGATAAATACCACGGTTATGAGATACGGTATCATATACCGCACAGAGAGCCAGAATGCTCCGACCTCGATAAGGCCGATGATACCAGCAAGGATGTAGAACGTATTCTGCTTCATAGGATCGCTGATGTAAGTTAATTCAGACATTTAGTAATAAATATATAACTTAACCAACCGGTCTTGAAAGACAGATTGGGTGGCCTCTTCACGAAGAGCAGAGAAAGATGGGCCATATCAATCACGTATTATGCCGTTCAAATGTTCGAAGGATACCCACGCTCTCATTCCTCTATGAGAACAGTCCCTTCTATGGAAAAAAGGTAGGAAGTCCCTTATGCATTGAGTTATTTAAAGGGGACGATTTCATCGTAGACTTTGATCTTTCCAACGTCAGGTGCAGTAGTCCAGATCTCAACCCGGTTCTGCCAGGTGCTGCAGGGGAAGGAGACGTTCTGACCTGAGTAATGCGGCTGACTCATGGTCTTTGATTGTGACGTTCCATCCGGTGTTATCAGGATTGCTTCGACATCAGTGACAAAATTCATGCCGTTTCCGCCATTGATGCCTACATACGTAAGTGGATCAGTGGTCCTGCCGTTTGTCTGGACCTGGAAAGTGAGGGAGTACTGGGGTGGAAGGGTCTGGGTGGGTCCCGGCAATCCCATGCCAGTTGGCTTTGTTGTCGTCACAGGAGCAGAAGTCGTGGGGAGAACGGTAGTCTGAGTCGTGGTAACCGGAGGTGTTTCCGGTGCCTGGGTGCATCCAGCTACAACTAGGAACAGGATGACTCCCGCGAGTGCAAGAATAAGGGCGATCTTCTTCATACCTTGTAGTGTGACGATCCCGGGATATAACCATTGTGGAACTGTATTTTCCGATCTCAGTTTTAAAACCACGTACAGGGTCGGGGAACGACATCCCCCCTAGGCCTTATTGTTAATAAAACATCCAGACAGGATCCCTTTGTAATGGTTGATGTGAATCCGATAACGCGGTCAATACCTGGCTTGAGGGGGACTTTGTATACAGTCCACCAGACTGTCTCTGAATTAGCAGTCTGATGATTTCCTGGTAAGTGGAACAGCCCCTGCCAGGGAACTATTGCAGGTACCTGAGAACCCGATAGTATCGATCCGCTCGCAGATACGATGGAAGAGATTGCGGGATACCCGATCACCATCAAATTACGGGTCCTCTTACCACAGATCAAGGAGTATCTCCGGCTAATGAGACTGTCTGCTGCCGGGTGATACCCTGCACTTCTCATTTCCACCTAGAACTCTTCTTTTCCCTGTCTGTTTTTCCCCGCCATCTGCCGGTTGATGTGAATATAGATCAGAATTATCGCAATAATCACGCCGATGAAGACACCGATCCCCAGTACCAGGTTTGTCATTATCAGTCTCCAGATCAGTTCTGATCCAAGGGCAAACACAAGGCTCTCGATCGCTGCCCCGACTGCGACTGCGAAGAGGATCTCCCCTGGGGTTAGCCCGGCCATCAGACCGACAACCGTCGCACCGACACCCCCGGTACCCTGGAGCGGGAGCATGACAAAAAATGCCACTCCCGGGATTCGCCACCGGGCCATCCATGGATGCTCTGCCATGAATTCCCTCCCCGTGGTTGTAGTCTTCTCAATCCAGGGTCCGAGCTTCGGAACCCGGAGCATGAGGACGAAGTTCATGATCATGAAGAGGGATGTGATGACATCAAGAAGGGTCACGGTGATTGCCATGAGCCACCATGGAATCCCCAGGCCGATCCCTATCGGGATGATCGACTCCTTGCCGGCAGGGGGGACATAATAGGCCAGCATCAGCCCCCCAAGGATCAGGATTTTGTCCTGGGGAAGGATGAGGATGCATATCAGAAAAAAGATGACCGCCAGGAGTGGCGGAATGAGAAGGCGAAGGTACAGGGAACTCTTCGGGATACCCTGCTTCCCGCTTGCCAGCCACGACAGGTCCCGCACACTCATGGTTCCTTCCGGAGTATAGCTGCCAGTCCCTCATCTCTCTTTCCCTGCCTGGAAAGTCGGAACGAAAAAGAGAGGATTCCGATATCGTCCCTGGTTATCTGTTATTTTCCAATCCTTACCAGGTAACGGTTCTCTGCATCCTGGTCCCATGCAACATGGTATCCGTTACTGGAGAAGGGGGCACAGGTATTATCCACCTGCTCCCTTGTGGCAACAAAGGCAAGGGTTTCGCCTGGGGTAAGTTTGTTTAAGAGAATTTTTAATTTGATCATCAGGTTTGTACAGGTCAGTTCAGTAAAATCATTCACAGCATCATCATCCATCGTTGCAATATCTATTGGATTAGAAAAATAATATCCTTGTTGCGGGAAATTCCTGGTCCCAGAGGATTCCGGCAAGGTCAGTATTCTGTACCTCCTGTATACCTGACAGGTGGTCCTCCACCGCAATGCCCCTCCGTTCGAGAGAAGGAGCATGTACCAGGTAGCAGAGCGAAGGAATATCCCCGGTTGCCGCGACCATCTCCTGGACATTGAAGACTTTATCGTTTGGAGGTACCTCGTGGGTCCCATACAGGGAATACACGCCGTGTTCGATGAAGATAACGGTAGTAGGTATGCCATCCATTGCTGTCGCGAGGGCGAGGGACAGGCCCCCGAACGTCCATTCAGTGCCATACGGGGGATTGGTGATGAAGATGACGAGCCGTGGTGGAGTCTCTGTATCCCTGGACCGGTTTGTCGCGACAATCTCCACACTTGTGTGCGACAGGATGGGATAATACCCGGAGAACCGCCCAAGGATCTCCTTCAGAGGCCGGATGGTGATTTCATCGATGCAGGATGCCGGTTCGCAATACCCAGTCCCGGGGTTCATCTGGAAATATCCCCGTGCTGTCGCACACCGGGAACATGCTGCAAACCAGGGATCCTTCCCCCTCTCTCCTGCTGTCATTGAGATGGTGGCTATTGTCCTGCCGATATTCTCGAATTCTGAAGGGCGCTGACCATTATGGATGTTGTGCACCCCGTCCAGGTAGGCATACAGTTCAGGGGAGAGCCCGGCTGCATGGGCTTCAGAAAGGAACCGGAGCATATGGACAGGGATCCGGCTCATATAGGGGGGATGGCAGAGTAGGAATGCCCCTTTCTTCGTGCCCTTCCATTCTTCCACAAGATGGGAAACGAGCTGCTTCCAGAACAGTGTCCCGCCGCCCCGGCCGGTAACCGTAATCCCTGGGGATCCTTTTGCAACGGAATCACACAGTCCATGCAACCGCAGTTCATCACCATCGGCGATTATCTGGACTGCCGGGACTTCGGACAGGGCATTCCATGCATCACGGCTCTGAGCATCAACAAAACTGAACAATGCATCACCGGTAACAAACACCGTGAACATCCCCTTTTCATCCGGAGTGCCCCCAGCACCTGATGCGATACATTCCGTGCACCATTGGATCCGTTCATGTGAAAGGGGGGTGCAGAAAAAAAATGTTGACGATTGCAGGGCTGAGTGTTTCATGATGGTTAAACCCCCAGTCCGATAGCCCGCATAAGGACTACTACCCATCCCGATACAAATGCTGCAAAAATGACGGATCCGACACACATCCCGATGAAGAAGAATCCTGCCTTGTAACTCCCTTCAGAGGCCATCACGGTCTGGCGGATGGGGCAGCCGCCCAGGAGGACGCAGATAAGTCCAACGAGGAAACCGGGGATAGCTGCAAAGATCAGGTATGCTGCAGGCGCGAGCCCGGCAGGAGCTCCTGGGACAGGAGTAAGGGGATTACTGGTGAGAGCCCAGAAGAAATGCTCCATTGCCGATGGCGTCAGGAACCAGAAGAGGAGATAACCAAAAAATGACGCGATGATCAGAGTAAGATATCCCGATAAGAGCCTGGTATGCCTGAAGAGGGCAAAGTCACGGAACCCCCCGATGGAACAGTACCCTGACCGCTGTGCAAGATACCCGATCAGGATTCCAAGGAGGAGGGTAACAAGGGGGACGGCATAGATGGCCACTTCTTTTGAAAGAATGCCGGTGGCCATCAGGACTCCTCCTTCTCAGCCTTGCGGAGCATGTAAAGGGTCCCTGCAACGACGCCGAGTGCCATGGTAATAATGAAGAGGAGGGCGGTGATATCCCCATAACCGGTCCTGAGTGCCGCCCGGTAGGGACATCCTCCAAAGATCATGGCGAACTGAAGGACAAGGAATCCGCCGATGAAATAGATGAAATACTCCCGGTGATCGGTTCTCTTGATCTTATGCTCCTTGTGAACCTTTGCAGACAGGAATGCACCGATAATGACCCCGACCACGCTCATCACCGGGAGGATTGCATTCTTCGAGATCGGAGCGAGCGCCAGACTGGTATCGGCGATGATATTGGTCATCCCATTCACGAGATCACGGGTATGGCAGGCGACGCAGAATCCGTATGCTTCAGGTCCTCCGGCACTGATGAGGAGCGCCTGAGAAAATGCCGCCAGGATTCCGATAAGGGCACCGAGAAAAGCCGGGTGACGTACCAGCAATGAAAGAAGAGGTTTTTTGGATGAGGGAAGAGATTTTGGCGACATGAAAGTTAACAATAATGGAAAAATATTATCTTAAAGTTTGCGTTTACTTTTTGCTATTTTATGCCCATATGAGCGATATTTCTTAAAACGGATGTGAGGTAGGACCGTAGTGAAACAAGCTCTTTAGCATCGTCTGGAGGAATGAACTGCCCATCCTGATAGCCCGGAATTCTGGCGGAAAGGATATCCCCCCTTCAGGCAAACCAGCTGAACATGGATAATTCATTCATTTTCACCCTTTTTGAAGGCCTGGATCGAAAGGCCCCGGGGAGCGATACCTGTACAAACCGGATGTTTGATATCCTGGCTCCACCACCACAGGCAGAAATCCTCGACATCGGTTGCGGTGCCGGCAGCCAGGCACTCGCCCTTGCGCGACGGTGCAGGAACTGCCATATCACGGCTGTTGATATCCACCAGCCTTACCTTGATGCCCTTCGGAAAAGGGCTGATGAGGAGGGGACAGCTGAGAGGATTGTCACTGTATGCACATCGATGGACGATATCCCCTTCGCTCCGGAAGAGTTCGATGTTATCTGGGCTGAAGGATCGATTTTCGTGATAGGATTTGAAAAAGGTCTGTCGTACTGGAAAGAGTTCCTGAAGACGGGAGGCTCGCTCGCCCTCACAGAAATGGTCTGGTTTACCGACAAACCGCCTGAGGAGATAGCAGCGTTCATGGAGGAGGCATATCCCGTCATCACCACAATCGCCGGATGCGAGCAGATGATAGAGAAATCCGGATACGACCTTGTCGGAAGTTTCAGTCTCCCTTCCGAGGTATGGTGGAGAGAGTATTACGATCCCCTCCGGATCAGGCTTACCGGGATGGAGAAAGAGTATGCTGAAAATCAGGATGCCCGCACCGTTATTGATATGACATGGATGGAGATTGAGCAGTTCCGGAAATATTCTGACTATTACGGCTACCAGGCATTTCTGTTAAAAAAACGCTGATCATCATATCATGAGGCAGGCACCTACAGAGAACAGCTGCTAAATATAACTCTGCAAATTTCTTAATTTGGATTTCCTCTGGATCGGCCGCGTGCTGTACCTTCCAAAAAAATCCTTCAACATTTTAAATTCTTCAGAGGTTATATCAAACGGGAATGTATCTTCCCCCTCCTTCAGGATAATCTGGTAGATGCTCATAGCTAGGGTTACAGAATTCCTGACTACATATACATTATCACGGAAAAAAATTTCAGCTGATGATCACGCTGGCCTGCTCATCGAAAGGATTTGTCCTCAGCGCAAGGGAGAAGAGGTAGGGGTAATGCTTCTTTTGGTAGTACATGTATTCCAGCCACTGGACGATGAGAAGATGGTACGCCCTGCAGATGTCCCGTGCGAGATGAATTCTGTCATTTGCCGGGAGGCTGGTAAGATCGTTCCGGTACTTCAATTCTTCGGTAAGGTGGAAGACCCCCTGGAGGAGCTCGGTGAAAGACTCGTGTTCTATCAGGAGGGGATTTTCGAGCAGCCGTATCATGAAATCCTCCTTCTCGGTAAGGAAGGCTTTCAATCCTTCCAGGTCGATCTCACCGTCCTTCACCGAACAGGTATATCCTGAAAGGGAATCACTCACCTTTTTAAATTCTGCTTCAGACCAGCTCTCATTGATTTTCAGTTCTTTACGGAAATCCTGTATTTTCGGGTCGTACCGGGAACAATAGGCAAGGAGATTGGTTCCCACGGTGGAGAAGAACGCCCCGATCACCATGTTCATCTTCTCGAGCCGCATCTCCCGGTCCCGGCTCTCAAGCAGCTGGTGCAGGATCAGGGTCACCAGCAGGACTTCGATCGGCACAAACGCAAGGTCGCCAAGAAGGTAAATCCCGATATGGTGGGGATCATGGAAGATGATGAAATGAAGGATATAGAGCACAGCGGAGAGGGCGATCAGGACGACCGCAAGCATAACAGTCCATCTTTTATCTGACACCGGTGATCACCAAATGAGAGAAGATTCTACAGAGTAAGGAGTGGAAGAATAGTAAAAATCTGTTGATCCTACCACACGGGCTGTCACAGGCTGGGCCGGGGTTCGAAACATTAACATCGTTTCTCACAGAATGTATTGGCACTATGTGGAAGGCAGTGGAGGTAGAGGCCTGGATCGCAGGCCGGAAATCAAGCCTCGAAGAAGCCCGGGTCACCGTAACCGAGATCATCGAAAGGGTCCGGAAGGATGGTGACACAGCACTCCGGCAGCTCTCCCGCCATGTCGAACTCAAGGAGATTGCAGTTTCTGATGAAGAGCGGGAAGCAGCCTATGATGCGGTAGATGAGAAGATTATCACGAGTCTTGTCGATGCAAAGGATCGGATTGGGCGTTTCCATGAACTGCAGCGATCACGGGATCTCTGGCTTGAGGAGGTAGAACCTGGTATCGTTCTGGGGATGAAGACAACGCCCCTCCACCGGGTCGGGCTCTACATCCCGGGAGGCCGGGCTGCGTATCCCTCCTCAGCCCTGATGTGCGCCATCCCAGCCCGGGTGGCAGGGGTTACGGAGATCTGTGCCTGCTCCCCACCCCCCATCAGCCCGATGACCCTGGTTGCACTCGATCTTGCCGGCGTGACCGAGATCTACCGCTCAGGAGGGGCCCAGGCTATCGCCGCGATGGCGCTTGGAACTGAGACTATCCCTCATGTCCAGAAGATTGTCGGCCCGGGGAACATCTATGTCACCCTTGCAAAGATGATGCTCAGGGAGCATGTCGAGATCGACTTCCCGGCCGGGCCGAGCGAGATCGGGATCATCGCCGACAACACTGCCGATCCACGGATCGTCGCTGCCGATGTCCTTGCCCAGGCCGAACATGATCCGAACGCTGCCTGTATCCTGATCACCACCGATCCTGACCTTCCTGGTAAGGTGGGCCGTGAAGTGAAGGCCATGACGGCACAAGCACCACGGAAAGAGATTATTGAACAGGCGCTGCTCAATTCAGGGTACATCGTGGTGCGTGACATTGCAGAAGCGATCGCTGCTTCCGATGCCGTCGCCCCTGAACATCTCTCCATCCAGGTCGCTGATCCACTCCCCGTGGTTATGAGGGTGCAGAACGCCGGGGCAATCTTTGTCGGGCAATATTCTGCAGTCGCCTGCGGGGATTATGCGATCGGGACCAACCACGTACTTCCGACAGCAGGATATGCAAAAACCTATTCCGGGCTCGATGTCCAGCACTTCTGTAAAACTGCCTCGGTTGAGATGATCTCCCGGGAAGGTCTCGAGGTGATCGG
>JAJRBU010000081.1 GCA_028679315.1 Methanoregulaceae archaeon | reverse complement strand
ATAGAGACGAATCAGACCGACAAGAAAAAAACCTGAACCGGGTCAACCCCGGTCTTCAGACTTCTGACAGGATCCAATCGTGTTCTGGAAAATTTTTCCTGTTTCTAACCTACTGCGACTCATAACCTGTCCTTCCATTCCATTCAGAAATCTTCACATTCGCAATAACCTGGCTCGGAGAAACGGGCTGTATCAGGTCAGAAAAACGACTCTCTTGAGTATACTATCATTATGGATGGTCCCCGTTGACCTAATAACCGGTCTATGTACCGGACGCCATGTATTATTGGAAAATCTATGTATGGATGAATAATTGGATAGCACGGGCACTTGCAATATCGGTTACCTTATAGTCCCCTTCCCAATATTAGTATGGTGATTTTTGTGTCAAAACGGGCCATCGATGCTGTTTTTGAGGGGTTCTTCCTGCTGACCGATATCAGAGTCATGCTCAGGGAGACCGCTCCGAAGCATGATCTTGATGAGAACCAGCGGGAGAAGGTCCGCTCCCTCCTTGATGCTCTGGAGAAAGACGTTGCGGTACTGCGGGAGGAGCTTGCCTGATGAAATGTGCAGGAACTATCGATGTCCGGGATATCGATGAATCCAGCATCAACATAGACCCGATCCAGGTAGGGGGGCGACTCACGGCTGATGCCATGAAAGCGATCATCGCGTATGGTGACGGATATTCTGTCTGTGACCAGTGCAGGAAACCGTTCCGGCTGGATTATATCAAGACTCCCCCTGTTGATCACTTCCACCTCGACCTCGCCTCGTTTGTCAACATGGATATCGCGAGGGTGGTCCCTGGGGCACGGAGGGGTTTCCAGGCCGTGGCCGATGCGTTTATCTCCCCGGGAGATCCGGTCCTTATCACCGCCCTCTCCCATTATACCGAGGTTCTCGCAATCGAAGGGAGGGCAGGAGTGATCCGGGAGATTCCAAAAACAGAGTCTACTATCATCACTGCTGATCTGGCTGCCAATAAGATCGAGGAAGTAACAAGAGAGTTCCATCGTTCGCCGGTCCTCCTCTTCCTTGACCACTTCGATTATCAATACGGGAACTGCCACGATTTGGGCGGGATTATCAAGGTCGCCCACCAGTATGACATCCCCGTCCTCTATAACGGCGCCTACACGGTCGGCATCATGCCGGTGGATGGAAAGAACATGGGTGCTGACTTTGTTGTCGGGTCAGGACACAAAAGCATGGCGGCACCTGCACCGTCCGGCATGCTTGCCACGACCTCCGAATGGGCCGGGAGGGTATTCCGGACCACTGGCGTGAAGACCGATGTTACTGCGAGAACCTTTGGGATCAAGGAGATCGGCATGATGGGCTGCACCCTGATGGGGGTCACACTGATAGGGATGATGGCCTCGTTTCCCCATGTCAGGGAAAGGGTGAATCACTGGGAACGGGAGCTTGCCAACGGCCGGAAGGTGGTTGACGCACTCCGGTCGATCGAGGGAACCATTATCCAGAGTGAATACCCAAGGAAGCATACCCTGACCCGGGTTGACACTACCGGGTCGTTTGACCGGGTGGCACAGACACACAAAAAAAGAGGATTTTTCTTTTCAAGTGCCCTGAAAGAGCGTGGAATAGCCGGTATCATCCCGGGAGCAACCAAGGTCTGGAAGTTCAATACCTATGGGATGACCAGTTCGCAGGCAGAATACCTTGCGGCTGCTTTCAGGGATATCGCGAGGGAGAATGGTCTTATTGTCACGGAGTGATGCGATACTTGCCTGATAAAGTGAGGAACTGCTCAACCACCCAGTCATTTCTCACTTCGGGATGAAACATCACCCCAAATATTGGTTTTTCCGGATGTCGCACCACCTGGATGCACCGCTCCGAGATGGCCAGAACCTCCAGGTTGTTGGGATTTGTACACGAAAAGGTATGGAGTTCATACGCGGAAAACGAACTCTCTTTTTGGAAGAGCCGATCGTCACCAGTCACATTGACCCTTGTCATACCAATCTCGGTACAAGCCCCAAGGCTCCCTCCAAAAATGGTACAGATCACCTCCATGCCGGCACAGATACCAAGTACCGGCAGCCGGGTCTCCTTCAGCCATGCAAAAGCCGCAGGTTCTTTGAGAAATGCATGATCGGCAAGAGGGGTTCCACACAGGATGACAGCGTCTGCTTCGGAGAGGCAATTTTCAGTAATTCTACGGAAATGGATGGGAGCGACATCAAATCCGGAACGCTCAACAATCGCTACAATCGGTCGGACGAACTCGTCAAATCCCAGCGAACCTCCACGGCAACAGAGATCGATTACTAGGATCACTTGTCCACCAGCCTGGCACGGATAATCCGGTAAAATCCCCGATAATTCTGGTAATCGGTTGATGCCTCAATAATCTCAATCCTCTTTGTAAAAAAAGGTGCATCAAGGACAAAGGTCTCGTATTCCCCACCTTCCCCTGTCAGCATGATCCCATAGTGTTCCCGGTAATGTTTCAGCAGGGTAACCGCAGAGTAATCGAGAGGTCTCCCAAGCCATCTCTCATCAAACGGCTCAGCAAATACGCCTGATACAAGCACCTTGAATCCCTTCTCAAGGAGAGAGTTCAGATACTTCTCCTGGTCGATATACCAGAGCGGATTGAAGCACCAGAGCCCGAGGTCATGGCAGATCTGTTGTATCCGGGTGGCCTGGTACACCGAAAGGACTGCCCCTGTCACCACGCCTTCAATCCCCTGTTGTTCCCTTGCGAGGATAAGGCCCTGCCTGAGGTCACCAAGTTCCGTCTCCTTCTCCCCCGCCGATTGAATCTCGATGAGCGGCAAACCGGCCGCTTCTGCCTGGAGCGGTACAAGCGAGACATTGGGAGTATGGAACATGTAGCTCTCCTCATTTTCGGGACGGATTGCGATAAGGCAAACTACCTCTTCCTTCTCCATGGCACGCCCGCATGCAAAGAGCGAGTCCTTTCCTCCCGAACAGAGCACTCCAAGTTTCATCGCTCGCATGTCATCATAGTCCAGAATATCATGTACTCTGTGGTCAGGGTGATCCATAAGATTTTAGTGATCAGAGTTACCGTATCCCTCATTGAGGAAGATCCATGATGCCTATCGAAATCACTTCTCAAGCCTTTGGCCAGGATGACCGGATCCCTGATGAGTATACCTGCAAAGGGGCAAATGTATCCCCGCCTCTTTCGATTGGAGCCCCACCCCCCGGGACAAAAAGTATGGTCATCATCTGTGACGACCCTGATGCTCCATCGGGGCTGTTCACCCACTGGATCCTCTACAATATCCCGCCGGGAACAACAAAGATAGAGAAAGGGGTCCCGAGAAAACCAGTGCTGAGTGATGGCAGCCGGCACGGTACGAACAGTTATGGGAAGATGGAGTACAGCGGCCCCTGTTGTCCACAGGGAACCACCCACCACTACCATTTCGAGGTCTATGCCCTTGATACCATCCTTGCGCTTCGCGCCCCGGTAATGAGGAGGGAGATAGGCAAAGCCATGGAGGGGCATATCCTCGCAAGGGGATCATTTGTCGGACTCTTTTCCAGGTAGGTGGAGGCAACATGCCCGTTTACGTATCTCTCGAAAACAGGAGGAGTGCCCTGACTCTCCGTTCCTTTTTGGAACCGCAAGTGTCCTGTCATCGTCACGATAATCACATTCATACTTGAAGAGTGCGAAACCGAATACTATGAGCCGCGAGGAGAAGGCGACATTTGCTGCCGGGTGTTTCTGGGGTGTCGAGGCAGCATACCGGGAGGTGAAGGGAGTGATCTCAACACGTGTCGGATATACCGGGGGACGTACGGACCATCCGACCTATGAAGAGGTCTGTTCCGGAAAGACCGGGCATGCAGAGGCAGTCGAGGTGACATTTGATCCTTCGACCGTGTCGTACCAGGAACTCCTGGACCTGTTCTGGTCGATCCATGACCCTACCCAGCTCAATCGCCAGGGGCCCGATTATGGCACCAATTACCGCTCCGCTATCTTTTACCATTCCCGCGAACAGAACATCCTTGCAGAGGAGTCGAAAAAGGGACTTACGGAATCCGGACGATACGGGAGACGCCCGGTTGTGACGGAGATTGTGCCTGCTGGCCCGTTCTTCCCGGCCGAGGAGTATCACCAGCAGTTCTATGAAAAACAGGGAAGGAGGAGCTGCCGCATCGGATAACCATGATCCTGGGGTTATCCCGTTTTTTCTTCCTCTTCGGTATCCTTTCTGAGAACGACCTTCATCTCGCAGTTCCGGTCCTCCTGGCACATTGCCCGGACGAACCGGAGGGTGTACTCCGGGTTCAGTTCCTCGATAAGTGCGATGGAGAAGGCAAGGCAGCGGTTGAATATATCAGAGGGTGGTCCCGACATTTCCTGCTCCCGAAGAAGAAAAGGGCACTTCCGGACGAGCAGGACCGAACGATCGTTCTCGAACGAGATCTGCTCGGACT
>JAJRBU010000088.1 GCA_028679315.1 Methanoregulaceae archaeon | reverse complement strand
TGCCTCCAGAAGTCAGGAACTCGCTGAACCTGCTGTTCACCTTCTTGGCGACTTCTTTAGGCTCTATGTGACCCAGTAGGAGCTGCTCGACTGTCGGACGTACTCGGAGATTGGTGATGATGAGAGTTGCTTCCCTCGTGGCTGCGTCTGGATTGTGGAGGGACCAGATGCCCTCCTGGCGCATGAACTTCGCACTCTCTCGGTGGTAGCGGTTCCGTGGCTGGAAGCTGGCCGGGATGTGCAGCTCAGCACGGGTGTATGCCAAGAAGTCCTGGTGCGGCTTCGGATAGCCGAGGCTCGTCACCATCGCACAGACCCAGTTGTTGTCCTGAGCCTCAGGGCGGTCCTGAGTCATCAGGTACTTGATGAAGTAGAGTGACGGATGTCGGATCATCAGACCCCAAGGATACGACTAAGCTCGTCCGTGAAGGCGTGAAAAGAGATCGAGGCGAGCTTCATCTTGGTGAAGCGATGAATCGGCTCCCCGCCTTCCCACGCCGTGTTGAGCTCCTTCATGATCTCCGTGGCACGACTCTCCTTCCCCTTGTTCAGATCGGGATGGAACCGCCTGGCCAGGTTACGGTACATCTCCTTCTCATGCTTGTCCCTTGATCGAGGAGGAGTTGCATGAGCAGAGCCTCCTGGTCTGGCGCCGCCATGGTATCGCCACCGTGCGGGATTCTTCAGCATGTCGTACTGCTTGCCTAGTGCCGCCCCGCTGTAGGCTCCAAGAGCGGCACCACCAAGAGCACTCCACGCCTTGCGCTTCTTCTTATCAGAAGAAGTCAGCTTGACTCTCTTCTGCTTGTCGAAATCCCACTTGTGGGTGTCTTTTCGAACCGTGGCATAGCCGATTCCGGCACCACCAAGAGCACCCAGGCCAGCGCCAGTCAACACACGACGTGTACTATCGTTCATGTCACTTCCTCGCTGCTAGACCGAGTAGCCCACCACCTACGCCGCCCAGCAGGGCTCCCTTCAGCCCGCCCTTGATCGTGCCAACGCCTCTCTCCACAGCGGTGGCTGGACGCTCTCCAGTGTTGGGATCGAAGACCACGTTGGTTCCCCTGGCTCCAGAGAAACCTCCAAGTAGGCCACCTACCACCACGCCGGTGACGGCTGCCTTGCCGACAGGACCGAGGTTCTGAACATGCTCGAGGAGACCCGAGATCTTCACCATCTCGTCCGTGAAAGCCGAGAAGAAAACTCCTGCTTCACTCTTGAACGGCATCACTCATCTCCTCGAGCTCGTAGGAGAGCTGAGCGTTGCAGCACTCACTCTTCCCCAAACGACTCTCGGGTCCTGGGGGGTTCATGTAGACATCCGGTGAACCCACCATCAGCTTGCAGTGCATCTCCACACCTTCTCGATTCATGTCTTCGTAGATCAGCTCCGCCTTCTTCTTGCAAGCAGAGCAGGTGAAGATGGCCTTGAATCTGTGACCCCCGGTGCCAACCATCTCAGTCCTCCGGCGGAAGAATGATCACTCCCCACTTTGGCATGTGCTCGTGAGGCGGCTTCATCTTGGAGTCCCACCAACGCTCGTCCATCTCTTGAAGAGATATGAGCCTCTGGTTGCCCTCGACGTTTGGGTCCATGAGGTGTACTCCGCCGTCATCGATCTTGGTGATGACAACATAGTGACCCTTGCCTGGATGCTTGAAGCTTTGGATGTCCGCGATGATCGGGATGTCCTGATCTAGAAGTACCTTCGCTTGATCCAGGGAAGCGAAGCTGTACTCGAAGGCATCTAGGCTCAGCTTCCAGGCAGCCTTCACGATATCGTCGGTGTCAGCTCCCCTATTGGGTTGAGCTCCGATGAAGTCGATGGCGGCTAGTTCGGGAATCTTGATTCCGTAGTGCTGTAGAACTGCCTTGAAGCAAGCGGCAGAACAAGTCCACTGTGTCTTCTGCTGGTAGGGGTCTACCTGAGCCACCTTCTCGGTCCAGCTCTTTAGCTCTCTGGGCTTCTCTGGACTGTTCACCACCACCCCGAGATGACGATCGATCAAGTCTCCTTCTTCTTTGTCCAGGAGCCTCTTGACCAACTGAGCCTTCTTCTCGAGGACAGCTCGGTACTGGAGGGGAGTCTCCTTGTCGATGCGCCCCAGATTTTCCCTCCTCTTCCGGAAGAATGTCTTGAGGAGGTGAGCCGTATCTTGAATAGCGGCCTCTGCCTTCTCTGGGTACTTCTCGACGGAATCCGGAGAATATCCGATCAGGGGTGCGTGGGTCAGGAGACCTGCGACACCAGGAGGAACATCCTGCTCTTTGTGGGCGTAACGATCCTGAGCTGTGTGAAGAGCGATGCCTAGAGCATCAAGAGCTCCCTCGGTTGTCTCGTTGTGGATCGCTCGATCCATGTACGTCTTGATGAGACTGTTGGCTGTTCTGGTCTCCCCCTTGTGGAAGTGGAAGGGGGAACGCTTCGGAGACATCATGAGGTACTTGGCGTTCTCGATATCTACCGAAGCATTGGCGTCCAGAAGCCTCTCTTTCTGGGATGGGGTGAACTCGGCTCCAACCAACTTGAGAGCCTTCCTGGTGAGATCTTTGTGGTCTGGGATGCTGTAGG
>JAJRBU010000043.1 GCA_028679315.1 Methanoregulaceae archaeon | reverse complement strand
CAAGGGACAGAACATACCGGCACACGTCCTGAGAGATACCTACCGGATATACGGAGGATCCGGTGGAATCTGGGTGGACAAGGAACGGACCTCAAAAATCTCGAATGATGATTCGGGAATCACCATCTCGGTGTTCCATAAAGGCACAAAATTCCGTGAAGACCTGTCTGAATCATCGATACGCTACCCGTATCCGGTGACAAATCGTCGTCGAGGCCAGGATGACCGTGAGATCACGGCTACGAAGAATGCAAAGCGATTCAATATCCCGGTTTTTGTTATCACCATATCGAAGATTGACCCGACAAGAAGAGATGTGAAGAAAGGATTTGTCCGGGACTGGGATGATGTGAACCAGACATTTTTGATCGAATCCGGTAAAATCCCTGAATATACCAAAGACGGCGTCTTCTCGGAAGAAATCCCCTTCAATCTCACTCAAAAAAGAAAGCGAAGTCTCTCATCACGAAATGAGTATACTCCACGGTTTTCATTCGATGTATTCAAACGATATGGGCGTTGTTGTGCGGTATGCACTATGCAAGTCGAGGGCCTGATGACGGCAGCCCATATCAAACCGGTCAGCGAGAATGGATCCGATGATCCAAGGAATGGCATTCCATTCTGCCAGAATCATCGGGTAGCTTTTGACAAATTCTACTTCTCTCTTCACCCTGGTACGTATCAGGTTCTCACAAGGGAGAACGGACCTTCGAAGAAGGAATTGGAAATACTGGATGAGGATATTTCGAAATTGAAGGCGTTGCCGGAACGAATGGCGTTGCAGTGGCACTATAGGCGATTTTTAAAGGAAAAAGGGGAATAATTATCCTTTGAACGCGGAGTATCCGAACACTTCTTGAATAGCATGTATCCTGTTCCTCTCTCGCTCATGGGAAAGTCGTGACTGCTGGTAGCGCCAGACTTTGTCTCACCAGGATAATACCCTGGCTTGACTGACCGATATGGGACTGGTTCCCCCCGCATCACGGGGTTGTCACGGTGCATGGTTTCCTGCAGAAGACGCAGTTTTTGTCCCGTGATAGTTGGTAATACCCCTTTGGGGTCTCGTATCTGATCGAATTCTCTTTTTCACAATGGGGGCAGGTAAAACGGATAACCGTACCAGATCGTGTCCCCCTTACCGTTAATCTCGCTGGGTTTATCATGATGTCAGGAGATGAGATGATTTCCGAAGAATTGCGGATGTATTCAACCGATCGTGCGATCACTCGCCCGGATCCATAGGGAGGGGATGATCCCGTTTCATCCCTTCAGAAAGCGGGGTGTTCCAGATTTCCTTGTTCTGGGTGTTTTCACTATAAGAATCGGTTTCACACGAGATATAGCTGTGTATTCCCTGTCAGGGTACCCGGCTGCTCCCGGTACCACCGATCGCTCCCCAGAACCATGGAGAACAGGGAATAGCAATGGTTCCGGGGCCTATTTTAATAAAACTTCCTGAACGACCGGATTTCAGGATGAGGATTCTTGTTTCTTACAACGTGCAGCAATCCTATCACTCAGGGTGCCCTGATGACAGGGGTATGATGAAATTTGCATACCCGATCATCATCAGCGAACCGGCCTACCTGGGAAGCTGGCGAGATGAATTACTCGAAAGGATCCCTCGATCGGTAACCCCGGAAAAAAGGATAGTAAAATCCGGTCGATGAGATCTCCTGGTCCCCTGGATCGACTTATTTTCTTCGCTTGCTCTTCTGATTGGCGGCGATCTTTTCCTTGGCAGTCATAGGAGCATTCTTCATAGGGGCAGCCTTCGTATCGGTTGCTTCACCTGCTGCTCCCTCGCTGCCTTCCGGCTTGCGACTTTTTCCCTTCTGAGTTCCCTTGTCTTTCATACTGAAGTATTTCGGCACGGACCGGATATATATTCCCTTAACGACCAACATTGCCGGTTTCGCCCGGAATAGTGAACCTGCCCGCCCCTCTCTCCCTACAAAACAGAGATCTCCCGGGGTGCTTCCCTGTCATCTCCCAGCTCCCGGGAGTTCATCCATAAGTATGACTACTATGACAACGAAGAATAAGCTCATGCAAAAGAGTGAAGTACGACATAAGCAATGGAAAATCGCCGATTCGCTCTTTTCCTATCTCATGAGTGGCGGTATCCTGAATGGCCCCGTCAAGGAGATCATCAATACCTGTGGGATCGATGCTGATGGATATACCCTGGCAAAATTTCTCGAGCGGTATGCATCAATGGCCCATTCCCCTTTTCTTATCCAGCGAACGATCATCAAGACCACCCCCGATCACCCGCTCTCCTACCGGATTCGATTAAAAACACGGTAAAGGAAATTCCCGGATCCTTTTTTTTATCGGGAGTCATGATCCCGTGATGCCTGACCCCTGTACCACAATAATCGTTCCAGAAAGCTCCCATCACGTCGAAGATGCCCTCATTCAATGCCAGATTGAATCAGACAAAGACCAGTACCCTTCATTATCGGCCGATAGCTATATTGTGTTCCTCCACCACCCTTCCCATAATCTGGGGAAGTAACTGATGCGATGCAGGGAATCCGGCCGTCCTCACCTCTCTTATCTTTTCTTTACCGACCATAGGAAGGGTCGAGAGAGATGACCCTCCCCGAACGGAAGCCGTTTTTTCCCCCGCCCAATCCCGATGAAGACGCTCCCTTCCAGGCCATCGTTGAACAGTCTCCGGATGCAATCGTTGTCCACAATCCGGATGGCAGAATTCTGTATGCCAACCCTGCGGCGCTTACCCTCCTTGGAGAATCCTCGCTCGAAGAAGCAAAGAAGCGATCTATCTTTGATCACCTTCCTCCCGCGATTGTGGAAGACAGCCGCCAGGCAATCCGACGATTGCTGGAAGGTGACTCGCTGCCCTCGTTTGTTGCCCCTCTTTTTCTGGTCAATGGCGACCAGATCGACGTTGAAGTGAAAGCAAATCTCGTGCAGTTTGAGAACCGGCCCTCCATCCAGATTCATCTACGGGATGTGACGGACCGGAAGCAGATGGCAATGGCCCTTCAGGAGAGCGAGGAAAAATTCCGGATGCTGATCCAGGCCAGTCTGGATGGGATCATCCTGAACGATGACCAGGGGGTGATCGTTGAATGGAACCCGGGGATGGAACGCATATTTGGAATCCCCCGGATGGATGCGATCGGTCGAACCCTCCAGGAAATTGCCTTTCGGGTTGCCCCGGACATGAGAAAGGAAGACGATGCAGAGCAGTGGATCCAGTCTGTTATCACCCGGATGGACCAGGAACCCCTCTCATCTGAAATTCCTCTCATCGAAGTGAGCGTTCGTCGCCCCGATGGTTCCATGGGATGTATTGAAGTAGTAAACTTCCATTTTACCAGCTCTGACCGGCTCTTTTATGGAGGAATCGTACGGGACATCACCGATCGGAAGCGGGCAGAAGAGGCCCTGAAAGAGAGTGAGGAGAAGTATCGAAATCTTGTTGAAGAGTCGTTGCAAACCCTTGTAATTATCCAGGATGGCCGGATCACGTATGCGAACCGCCAGGCAGAGGAGTTCGGGGGGTATTCGAGAGCAGAGTTCCTGGCCATGCCTCCAGAGGCCGTCCTTCAGTTCGTCCATCCTGAAGACCGCCCCCTGGTCGCACAACGAATCAGGGATCGGCTCGGGGGGAAGGACGAACCACCGCGCTACGAGGTGCGGTTTCTTCGGCGGGACGGGGAAGTGAGGTGGGCGGACATGCATGTGAGCCTGGTCCAGTATCAAGGGCGTAGGGCCCAGCAGGTCATGCTGGTCGATATCACCGATCAGAAACGGATCGAGGCCGCTCGCCACGAAAGCGAGGAGAAGTACCGTACCTTGATCGAGAAGTCCCCGGATGCCATTGTGATTCACGATGGAGGTACGATCCTCTATGCGAACCCGGCCACCGCACACCTGCTGCAGGCCTCAGATCCCGGGGATTTAATCGGCAAGAATTCCTTTACCGTGATCCATCCCGATTCCCAGGCAATCAGTCGAACGGTTGCAAAGAAGGATCGGGAGGGGATTCCCTCTCCCCCCACCGAGATCCAGGTGATCCGGAAAGATGGATCCATTATAACACTGGAAGGAAGAGGGAGAAGGATCCAGTATCAGGGCAAAACTGCCGTCGAAGTGATCCTGCGGGATGTCACCGAGCGGAAGAAGGCGGAGCAGCAGTTGAGGGAATATGCCGAGAACCTCCGAAGAAGCAACGAAGATCTTGAACTGTTCGTCCATATCGCTACACACGATCTCCAGGAACCAATCCGGGGAGTAGTGGCATTCTCCCAGATCCTCCTCAGTCAGTGCCACGATGGGATCTGCCCCTCCCCGGAGGATTATCTGCGGCGCATCGAGAGTGCCGGGCTTCGCATGCATACCCTGGTCAATGATCTCCGCATCTATTCGAACGTGGGAGCAGCCAAGAAGCCGCGGGAGTGGACTGACCTTGAGGAGGTCCTTTCCAGTGCCCTTGAGAATCTTCACCTGGTGATCCGGGATACCAGGGCGACGGTCACCCATGATCCCCTGCCCACGATATGGGCAGAACGCATCCGGATGATCCAGCTCTTCCAGAACCTCATCGACAACGCCCTGAAATTCAGGAGAAAGGATGTGGTGCCGGAGGTCCACCTCTCGGTCGTGCAGATCCCCTCGGAGGGCATGTGGAAATTTTCCGTCAAGGACAATGGGATCGGCATCGCCCCGGAGTATTTCGACAAGATATTCATTTTATTTGAACGGCTGCATGGAAGGGATACCATTCCCGGGACCGGACTCGGTCTCGCGCTCTGTAAACGGATCGTAGAGGAACATGGGGGCCGGATCTGGGTGGAATCGGAGGTTATGAAGGGATCGACCTTCTCTTTCACTCTTCCGGAGGGGAAGAGCCCATCAGGCGAAGATATGATATCCTGAAATAAGGACATCCTGATACCTGCTGAATACTTCGAACACTCAATTCAGACTGGCTCTGTTCAAATGGCAGGTAATCGTGAGGAACGTCCCCTGTCCATCCTGAATTTTTTTGGAGAACCCTGACTCCACTCACTATTGTTCTGGTCACAGGATTCGTTGTGCACCCGGAATCGCACGAATGAGATGGGCGCAGATGAAGCAGAGCGGTATGGCAAGGGCACTCACCACGAGAAATTTGATGGAGGGGAGCAGGACCAGGGACTGAAGGCTGATGGCGAGGGGGACGAGGATGAGGGGGTGGATAAGGTAGACAGTATAGGTATCTGCAGCGGCAGCTTTCGCGATTGAACTCTGGTGGTTGAACCGGTGTCGGAACACCCATGAGAGACTGACAATAATCAAAATACCCGTCACCTGCTCCCAGAGTGCGTAAGCGAGTGCCTGCCAGTGAAGTCCACCAAAGAAAGGACTGAGATCGCCGGTCGAACTATCAACGGTCAGCAGGAGCAGGGGCTGGAGCAATGCCAGGAGCAGGGCGAGGAAGGAGCAGGTTCGCCCGATGGAAGGAGGAACGCGGACGAACCAATCGTTCCCGGCTGCGATGATTCCGATAATGAAGAGGGCAATATACTGCGGATAGTACGGAACCTGAATGGCAAAAAGATCCCATTCATATCCAATAGGGAACAGGATCCGGACGCCAAAGCTCACCAAGCCAAGGAGTATCCCAAACAGAAGGATAACGGGTAATGTCGGGAACGGTCGGGAACCGGCAACCTCGTCTTCAGGGGGTCGTCTGATTGCTCTCCAGGCAACGTAGACCAGGGTGAAGACCAGCAGGGAGAAGACGAACCAAAGCGGGCCCAAACCCAGGTAATGCAAGTTCGGCTGGACGGTAAAGTACCAATCCCGGAATGAGCCTGGAAATTCTTCAAGCACCTTGGCGACCATGTACCCGAAGATTGGTGAGATGAGTAGTATCCATACGATAAGGGGAACTCCCAGCCGTACCAACCGGTCGTGGACAAAACGGCTCGTCCCCTTGCGCTCGAGAGAGGATGGGATGAAGTAGGCAGCGATTAAGAAAAAGAACCCCATGAAGAAGGTCTGGAAGAGGGATGCCAGCAGGGTGAGCAGGGCCGATGACACGGATACCCCCGAGACCTCATGGTAATACCAGGAGCCACTCGCCCCGTAGGTGATGGCGAGGTGAGTCAGGATGACCAGGCAGATGAGGAGGATGCGGATGTTGTCAATGAAGAGGAGACGTTTTGGTGGTGAGGGATTTTCGGTCATCGTGTATCCTGGTACCGCTCATCATTTGATACCCTTAATCCGGTAAAACCATATCGCAGACTTAAGAGCTTTTTTCGATGACCGATTCATCTTGCACGGTATTGAGAGTACTAGTACCCAGAAAGACATGATTCTCTTCCTATGATTTCCCTAGTATGACGTTGAACAGGAAGGGACCGGATGGCTTTCCGGATACAGGGAAGGGAGAAACGGGATCTCATTCCCTTATATGGTAGGTGATTGAATAACGAGACCTGGTCTTTTCCGTTCCGAGTCTCGAGGGTCCTGTGAAAGAATATCATCCAATGGTCAGAAACATATTTTAATAGGGACGTTGAGTCGGATAGTAATCTGACAGGGGTTTGGAAAAAAATGATACGGCGTTGTGTTCATCGGATATTTACGGTTCAAAGGGATATTTCAGAACGGCGTAGGGCGTTCAGGGTACTGAGGCGGGTATTGGTTGACAGGATACGGATGACTATGGCGAAACGAGTGTAATTGCAACTCACATCAATTTTTGACGTATTCCTTCGTTTAGACTGGTAAGGTACTCCCTATCCGGAGCCGGGAAGAATCATCTCTGTATGGATTATTTTGAATTTTTTTATCAAAGGAAGGCATACTGATACATATCTCCCCATACGACAACTCCCTGATGGGTGTTATTAAACGACACATGCTCATTTTTAGCATTTTTGATAGGACCAATGAATTGAATGTTTGGGGGTCCATTCAATGAAGTCTCCTTGTACATGCGGTACTATGATTGATTATCACTGTTAGTGATAAATACCCCCATAAGCGACACTGTCACGAATATTTCTTAGGAAAGGTTTATCATCTCAAAGTGCAGGTATTGAATCAAAATGGTTGATTATACTACAGCTATTGCACGACTCAAAGAACAGGCTGTCAAGAGGTGTGCCGAACGAGCGAAGCACGAGAAGTATATGGAACCTGGTTTTACGAGACGGCTAAAAGGAAAATATCTGCCAGATTAATTCATTGTGGGATTGACACCACCTCGGTCGTTTGGGTATGTTTTCGTAAGGTGCTCCGACTGCGAACCTGGATGGTATTTGCATGTTGATTCAGAATTACCTCATTATTTTCTTGTAGGGTGTCTCCAACCGTGTTCACTACCCGTTAGAACGTACCATTTTTTCCGCACTTTTATTCACTTTCACCCTCCGTTCCCGAAAAGGAATTGGTGCAGGAGAATAAGGAAATCCTGTGGCATTTGATGACATGAAGTCCTTCCAGGGAAAGGTCTATTCCGGTATGTCCATCGGCGGCACCCACCTCTGGGATTACCCCCATGGCATCTGGCAGGAGAAGAAGGTGGCCCCGGACCGCTGGGTCTTCTCCTTCCGGTCCGAGAAGAAGAGGGTCCGGCAAGCCCCGGAAGGATCAGGAGCCCTCCCCGGGACACAATACCACTGGTTCATCCTTGCCCACCAGAAGGTCCGGAAGGTGGACCAGGATACGTACGAGACGGTCATGCAGGGAGTCAAGTACAAGATTGCCCACAAGAGGCCATACTGGCGGCGCTGGAATACGGAATACCCGGACAATGAGCCGGAGCGGGAGATCCTGATCCGGATTCTTGAACAGTATCTGGCAGCGCTGAAAGAGGGGACGCTTGGTGAGGATGGGGAGAACGACCTCTTTGGTCAGATAGACGGATTTTGAGTTTCGGGACGATGAAATCCGCACCTTCGATATCTCCAATGATTTCAGATTTTCCCCCTGTCATGGTGAGAGATTGTAAACATCACCAGGTCTGAACATACCGCCGATCTGCCCCGGGGCTTTCCTCATCTCTTGGTAGATCGTTAGTGCGAGATTGGGGAGAGAGCCGAAAAGAGAGAACTTATAATTCCCCAACCTTTTTATATAACCCCCAATTCTCTATTATTCAAGGTGGTTTATCATTCGATCAAGGTGGCTATTTGGCATTCTTTTATCCTTCGCTGTTCTGGCTGTTCCTGCAATGGCCGTAAACCCGATACCGGTACCAGGATTTACCGGCACCCCGACCGATCCTGATTTTGACGGCTTATATGAAGATCTCAACGCCAATGAAAGGATTGACTTCAACGACGTAGTGGTGTTCTTCAGGAACATGGAATGGATTGCTCAAAATGAGCCTGCTGTGTGTTTTGACCTGAATGGGAATGAAAGGATTGACTTCAACGACATTGTGACGTTATTCAAGGAGATTGGAACGCCACTTCCATGGGAAGGTCTGACTATCTATGATGAGGCTGCCAATGGATCAACTGTGCAGATTCCTATTGACGGAGGGGGACTTGCCATTAAACTTGCCGAGAATCCGACAACCGGGCATCACTGGAATGTAACGGTGACCTCTGGTATTTCCATTGTTGATGACTGGTATATATCAAACGCACAGAAACAAGGTACACCCGGGGCAGGCGGGACACATGTATGGATTCTCTCCGGAATATTAGAAGGATCCCAGACGTTTTCAGCGATCTATATGAGGCCATGGGAGAATGTGACGGGTAATGAAGAGACGTATATACTGAATATTCTTGTTGGAGAAGCTGCTCCCTGTATCAGTCTGCCAAGTGGGACCTCGCTTTTGGAGGAATCAATGCGGGGATCACGATTCCTGATCATCGATAACCAGAATGAGTATGACGCCGTAGTGTCATTGCGGATCGAGACGATCCCCTATGCAGCCGGAAATAAAGTGATGAGCTTCTATATCCGGGCACATGACCAGTATACCGATGAGACGATTAAAACCGGGAACTACACGCTCTGGTATAAATTAGGGGAGTGCTGGGATACGGTAAATAGTACGTTCAGGGTCGACAAAGGTGCCTGGAGATTTGATGACAGTCTCGATTATGACGATGATACTGCCGGTTACAAGGCCTGGATTTACGCCATAGACGAAGGAAATGCCACTACCACTCAAGTTCCCTCCGATCTGGTCTAGACCCTAATTTTATCTCAATTTTAAGCATCTCTTTGCAGTAAGAAGGGGAGCATTGATAAATCAAGGTAGAGATGCTTGGTAACCTCAATTAACAAAACAGTATTATACAAACATTTTTCTTTTTTTGAGTCATCCAACGATTATAATGATGAAGTCATTCAATGTAATTATAATTGGGCTTTTAGCATTGGCCATGTTGATTCTCCCGGCATCTGCAGTGAAAATTACCGGATATGGAGATGATGTTGTTGCATTTTCTACAAATGGAGGAGGTCTTAGAATATTCAATATTCAATATAGTGGGTCTTCTTATTGTTCTATGTGGCTGATTGATGCAGAAGGTAATAATTTGGATTTATTGGTTAGTGAAAGTGGCCCATTCAGTAGTAATGAATCTGCTACTCTTCCTACGGGAATATATTATTTGGAAATTGACGCTTCGGGATCATGGTCGATTGATCTCTCTCCAGATATTACCGTAATCTCGCCACCCATAAGTGATACTCCTCTAGTTTTGAATGGTTTAGGAGATGATGTAAAATCATTTAGCGCTTCGGGAACCGGACTTAGGGTGTTCACGATAAACCATAATGGGGATTCCTCATTTTACCTTGATCTAAAAGATTCGCAAGGAAAGCACATTGAATACCTCGCATCTGAATACGGACCTTATAGTGGCAAGACATCCGTTCAACTCGGATCGGCCAATTATTACCTTGACATTGATACTTCGGGGCCTTGGTCGATAGAAATAACCCCGTCAGTTACTGAACATGCACTTCCGTCCGGCTCATCGATAGTATTACAGGGGTCAGGGGACGATGTAAAAGCGTTTGCTTCAACGGGTACCGGAATTCGCATTTTCACCATAAATCACAATGGCGATTCCTCATTTTACCTTGATCTAAAAGATTCAGAAGGGGAACACATTGAATACCTCGCATCTGAATACGGACCCTATAGCGGCAAGACATCC
>JAJRBU010000027.1 GCA_028679315.1 Methanoregulaceae archaeon | reverse complement strand
CCGGTTCCCATACCGTTTTGATCAAGGAGGAGGGATACGCGGACTGGCAGATCGCTGAAGAGGTGAAGAGCGGGCAGACGACGCAGATCTCTGCCACCCTCTCCCCCCTCTCGACCCCGACAGAGGGGGGACTGCCGGCAGTCCTCGCCGTGATTGGTCTCCTTGCCCTGTTCGTGGCAGCAAAACGGAGATAATCCCCGCTTTTTTTTGATTGCAGTACCCGGGTTAGCCACCTGAAAAGGTATATCTCCATTTACACCAGAAATGAACGTATGCGGGAGAAAACGAGAGAGAACCTTTCAATACTGCTGTTTTTGTTGGTTGCAGCCGTCGTCCTCTGGTTTATTCTCTCCCGGATGCGGTTCCTCGTCTTTATCCCGGTCTCCCTGGGCGGATTCATCCTGTTTGTGATCATCGTCATTGTTGTGCTGTACCTCATTTTGGATCACCTGCTCAGTCGCTCGTGGTAAAGGTGCCCGGACGAAAAAAGGAACATCCCCTTAGTTCTGGAGGGATAACACGTCGTCGATCATTTCGGCCATAGAGTGACAGGAATCACGAACACCCTGGTTATACAACTCGGGTGCCAGCTGTTCAAGAATGAAGTCCAGGATCAGGTTCGCTTGCAGGTCACCGATCTCTTCCCCCCGCTCTTCAGAACAATACCGCTTTATTGCAGCGATCATATCCCCCTTTGTCTCCTTGGAGAGGACAATGGCATGATGCTTTTTCTTACGATCCAGATCCCTTTTCATGCAACAATGACCGCGGGAACATAAAGAGTGAGTTCCCTCCAGAACAAGATCATTTCCGTGAGGTAATGTCCAAAACACATGAGGCTACAGTCAAGACACGTGAGGGAATGTAAAACAGAACATAAACAGAAATAAACCAGATTACACAACAGAAGAACAATGGCCGCCGCCTTCCCGAAGGTGGAAACTTAAGGAGCAGACCGCAGCCACGTACTATCTCACGTCTCAAATATTTATATTCATCTGTCAGATTACTCTTCTTCGCAATAAATAAATTAAGAGCGTAAGACAGACCAGAGCTGACGCATTCTATCTTGCGTCGCCAACCCGAAGGTGGAAATAATGAAGCAGGTGGCGTTTGGATTAGTGGTAACTCTTATTCTGGTGTCCTGTATTGGCATCGGAACGGTCAGCGCCGTGAGTTACAGCAATAAAGAAATGGTACTGACATTCGACGATCTCGAAGGCGGAGATGCAGGGACGCCTCTCCCTGTCGGATATGAAGGACTGAGCTGGGACCCTGAATGGTTCTATTGGGATGCAGATCAGGACCCCTATACCCCTCACTCACCCTCCACACGTATCTCATCCCTCAATTACGGGGGCTGGATCGATTTCTCTCCCCTGCCACAGGATGTTGTATTTTCAGGCGCCTGGATCTCGGGATATAATCTGACCCAGGTGTACTTCGAGGGCTATAATGAGGGCGTTCTTGTCGGCACATCAGCAACGCTGACTCCATCCGAGACTCCCACGTTCCTTGATGCCAAATTCGGTGGACCGGTAGACAAGGTCATAGTGGTCAATAGTGCCTTCAACTTCTTCTGCATGGATGATGTGACATACATTGAGCAGGTCATGATTGTGGATGAGGACATAAAACCCGGGGAAGAGCCGAACACATTCAGCCGGGTTTCAAGAGATCCCCTCCCTGTCGCAATTGTCGGTGAAACAGAACTCGATGTCAGCAAAGTCAACATGGAAACACTCAAGCTTGAAGGGATTGCTCCCATGAATTGTTCACTGGAAGATGTCTGTTCACTGGAAGGCGTTTCAGGCAAGGATGGTTGCTGTGACATGGTAATGAAGTTTGACAGCAGGAAGCTCGCGAAGCTCGATGTGATCCGGCATGCAGCAAAGGGATCAACCGTACCGCTCACCATTACCGGAATTCTTGCTGATGGGACCAAATTTGAAGGCACGGACTATGTGGTAATCACCCGATAGCGGTACTGCTCCTGGGAATAACCTCTCACTAGTATACCCCAATTTTTCTTGTGAGAACCCTGGGGATGCGATTCTCACTTTTTCTCATACCATTATTCAGGTATCCTGATTTTGAGGACGATCTGTTCGATTCTTTGTCCGCTCTGATTCTTAGAATCGGACCAAGCCAAAATCCAGGTTTTAAATGATTCACTATGGTTTTACCAATCAATGGTTTTTTAGCGCTGATGGTACCACCCCATCGAATTATTCTAATAAGACTTTCGTTTCCTTCATACCTCCCGGCCAGATTTGAACCGGCGTCATCGGACCAAAAGACCCTGCCGATGCAGAGTATGTGTCATTTCCATTCTCATGCGTTGAATGACTTCCCGTAAGCCGATTTTCTTTTCCATGTTCAGGAACACGAAGACATAAGAGAGATTGTATAGTAATGATCATCATTGCGTGGCATATATTTTTATACTTAACTCATGTTTCGTTTTGTAACGGAAGTCGAGATTGAGAGGGCCCTCCATGATCCTCATGTTTCTGGAGTATTGCTGATATGGTGCAAAGCAAGAAATAATAAAGGGATCGG
>JAJRBU010000069.1 GCA_028679315.1 Methanoregulaceae archaeon | reverse complement strand
TGATGATATCCATGATGGTCGAAGGAATCCTGGAAAAGGACTCCGGCAGGCTCTTTCCGGGGAGATGATCACCCGTTCTCGACATCTCATTTGCCTCAATCAAAAGCCCATTAACTATGGTTGGCGATGATACTATACGATGTTCACCAGCCGCCAGAAATACCTTCTTGCCACGTTTATCCTCCTCATGGCGGTGGACTTTGCTATCTCGTCATACGGGGTCCTCTTCCTCCCCGGCTTTACCGAGGCCAACGCCCTCTTTGCCCGGTTCATGGCCTATCCCCTGACCTTCATCGCCGTCATTGGGATCACAAAGGTTCTGGTGATTACCGGAATTATTGCGGCAACGATCTGGTTCAACCGGAGGGAGCGGGAGGACAATTTCTGGCAGGGCGGCAACCTCCTCTGCTCAACGGCCGCGGTCGGGATGGGCATGATGATGCTCGTGCTCGTCCTTGGCAACCTCTTCTTCTTCTGATCGGTCAGATGACCTCTTCCTCCATCGTACCAGGATCACTGTCACCAGGGCATACCTGAATGTCAGGCTGCTGATCGAACGCCATATCAGGAGAGCCCCGGGGTGAATAAATGGTATACGACAGGGAACGCATTCCACAAAGCCTCCTTGATATCAGCCGTTTCCTGGTTCGTTCAGACACTACCGCTGGTCTCAGATGATCATTGAGCGGCGGCTCTGGACCAAGCGATGTGCGTACCCACTGTTCCCGAAAGCCCATAACCCCCTGGTTGAAAAAACCGATATAAGGGGGGAGATGCCATATCTTCCCTATCATGGAGGAGGATACATCATACACACCCTGATCCTCGCCGGTGGAAGCGGCACACGTCTGTTTCCGCTCAGCCGGGGGCACTTTCCCAAGCAGTTCCTCCCTCTCTTTGACGGCCATTCCCTGTACCAGCTCACGCTCCGGAGAGCCCTGATCTTCTCATCTCCTGAAGAGATCATGGTCGTTACGAACCCCGACCAGGAGTTCATTGCCCGAGACCAGGCGGGGATGATAGGGTGCGAGTGCCGGATCCTTTCCGAGCCAGCGGGAAAAAATACCCTCCCCGCCGTCTATTACGGCCTGCGTGAGATCGAGCAGTCCTTTGGCCCGGCGAAGGTTGCGGTGCTCCCTTCCGACCACATGGTACATGCAGGCCCGGTCTACGCTGATGCATTCAGGAAGGCCGAGGAGCTCGCCGACCGGTGGCTGGTTCTCTTCGGAGTGAAGGCAACAGAGCCTCATACAGGGTATGGATATATCAGGCCGGGAACCGGGATCGGTGGGGCTTTTTCCGTTGCATCCTTTACCGAGAAACCCGACCGCCCCACAGCAGAAGCGTACCTGCGTGAAGGCTGCCTGTGGAACAGCGGGATGTTTCTCTTCTCGACCCGGCTCTTCTTTGATGAATGTGGCATCCATGCGCCTGGTATCGTCCATGCGTTCACAAAACCGGTGAAAGAGGCATACGGGATGATCCCCTCCGTCTCGATCGACTACGGCCTGATGGAGAAGACTGCCCGTGCAGCCGTGGTGCCCCTGGAGACGGGATGGAATGATCTCGGGTCGTTCGATGCCTTTTACTCGGTTCTTCAAAAGAACGGCGACGATAATGCCATCCGTGGCGAGTATATAGGCCTCGATTCCACGGGGAACCTCGTGATTGGGGACCGGCTGGTGATCACGATCGGAATCCGTGATACTGCAATCATCGATTCCGGGGACATTACCCTGATCGCCCCGCGTGAGAGAGCACATGAGGCGAAAGAAGCGGTCGCTATCCTGAAAGAGAAGGGCGATCCGAGAGCTGACAGCCACCTGACCGAGTACCGCCCCTGGGGCTCCTACACCCGGCTCGAGGATGGACCCTCTTATCGGATCAAGCGGATCACGGTCCCTCCCGGACGGAGGCTCTCCCTCCAGATGCACCATCACCGGAGTGAACACTGGGTTGTGGTCCACGGGACCGCAAAGGTCCATATTGATGGACAGGAGCGACTGCTCCGCAAGGGAGAGAGCACGTTCGTCCCGATCGGTGCGGTCCACCGGCTGGAAAACCCCGGGCTTGTCCCACTTGAGATCATCGAGGTGCAGATCGGGGAATACATCGGGGAAGACGATATCATCCGGATCCAGGACGATTACAAACGGCACGAATCCTGAATGAGATCGGATGACACCATTTCTCTCATGAATGCCATATCATGCTTGACCGGGAGACAATTCTCCGAAGAATGTAGGAATGAGCGAAGCATAGAGGCGAACAGAAGGAACATAATCCATTGGTGAATATTTTAAATAGATCTTCTTTCTTGACGGGGTCATCATCCATCTCCCCCGAAAAAGAATTTTTAACCTGTGCATTCTCCGGCTGGATGCCGTGTGCTTCATGAAAACTGGGAGACCGAACCTGAAAATGGGGTTCCACTGATCGTCTCTCCAGGGTTTATTGCCAGTCCAACTGAGAGGATACCAGGTTGATGAACCCTGGCTTCCGCTATTGCTCGACAGAAGAGTACTGAAACGGGCTATTTATTTCACTGAAAAAGGGGAGCAGGGCGTCCTTTGGTGAAAGGAGAGGATGTTCGATGCCGTTTTCAATCAACGGCCATTGTATTCCGAGAGTGGGATCGTTCCACCGTATTCCGGCATCATATTCAGGGTGATAGAAATCAGTTGTTTTATAATGGACTTCTGTCCGGTCTTCCAAGGCCAGGAACCCGTGGGCAAATCCCGGAGGGATGTACACCATCCGGGGGGTATCACTCGAGAGGACAATGCCGTAGTTCATTCCATACTTTGGCGAACCTTTCCGGATGTCAACGATGACATCGTAAATCGATCCACGCAATACCCGTACCAGTTTGCCCTGGGGATATCTGCTCTGATAATGGAGGCCGCGAATGACCCCTTTCCTTGAGCAGGAGTGGTTATCCTGGACAAATACTTCCAGAATACCGAGAAGGGTGAACTCTTCTGCATTGTATGATTCGAGGAAGAATCCCCTGGTATCAGAAAAGAGGTGGGGCTGTATGATCACGACATCCTCAAGTGGTGTCCCAATGCTCTCAAATTTCTTCATGAGGTCACCCGTATCAGAAGTCGCTCCCGGATGCGATCTGTTCCAGGTATGCTCCATACTCGGTATTCTTCAGAGATTGTGACAATCCATGCAGCTGGTGAGCATCAATGTATCCCATCGTGTAGGCAATCTCTTCGATGCAGGCCACATACAGTCCCTGCCGTTTCTGGATCGCTTCGATGAAATTCGAGGCATCAAGCAGGGAATCATGAGTTCCTGCATCAAGCCACGCCATTCCCCTTCCGAAGAGGAGGACCTCAAGCTTTCCGCGATTTAGATACTCTTTATTGACATCGGTGATCTCAAGCTCACCACGATCGGAGGGTCTCAGCTGTTTTGCAATGCGGATCACATCGTTATCATAGAAATAGAGGCCGGGAACTGCATAGTTGGAGACCGGGTGTTGCGGTTTTTCAACAATGGATACCGGATTGCCCTCTGGATCCAGTTCCACAACGCCGTATGCCTTTGGATCTTTCACGTAATATCCAAAGATGATCGCACCCTTTTCGAGTTTCCCTGCCCTTTTCAGATAATCAGAGAAATGCTGGCCATAGAAGATATTGTCCCCAAGTACCAGGGCTACCGAATCCCTGCCGATGAACTGTTCTCCGACAATGAAGGCTTCTGCCAGTCCCCCCGGTCTCTCCTGGATTGCATAGGAGAATTTCAGACCAAGCTGTGTTCCATCCCCGAGAAGTTCTGTGTAATGGGGAATATCCCGGGGAGTCGAGATGATCAGGATCTCCCGGATACCTGTAAGCATGAGAACGGACAGAGGGTAGTAGATGAGCGGTTTGTCATAGACGGGCAAAAGATGCTTGGATATTGATTTAGTGACCGGATAGAGCCGTGTTCCAAAGCCCCCGGCAAGAATGATCCCTTTCATGATGGTTTCCCATATAGGTATGCGGGAGTGGTCATTTATACTCAGCCTGTGATGGGGAAGCAGTTGAACGCTTCCCGGCGGATCTGTACCATTGGTACGATCTCAAGGTTATTCCCCGGAAAGTCGATTACATACTATGTGCCCTTATTGGTCACTATTGCAATATGCCTGGTGAGAAACAATTCTCCCAATGAATAGGCTCGTTGGAGTGGATAATCAATCCGATAACGGTGCCCTTGAGTGGTGAGCAATGATGCCGTTCCGTGAATAAGGATTCCAAAACCAAACAAGGGAACCAGGCATTATCCGGAGTGAAAAAAAATGCCAATACCGCTGGAAAATGACGATATTAAGCTCATTGAGGACAAGCTCGCCTTGATAGAGTCGAACATAAGGGCAATCCGGGAATACCTGGATGAGCGGGCTATGGAGATTCAGGAATTATCGGATGAGATCATGAAGATCGTCCGGAAAGAATAGATCATGGTCATTCCCCCCATTTTCTGGTAGGATGATAGCGCTCTCTGTGCCATCGCGAATGGGGCTCATATTTCATATTTTATCCCAAAAGGGACGGCGGAGATGAAAATGGCTGAGCCCGTTCTCTCCTGTATGATAATGTCTTAATGGCCCTCATGTAATTTCTTTGTCCTCCGGCTATACTCCTTCTTGAACCTGGGATGACTACCGGAAGTGGGAAAGGGAAACAAAAAAAGAGCATGTCTCTTTCATATGGCGACTCACAATCCTTCAACGAGCGCATCCGGCTCGGTCGTCACCGCACTCAGACCTCTTATTTTACCAATCTCCGGTCGGGGATATGCCTGAGTGGTTCATGACAAGGACGGTAGATCCACCAATAAAGGGTATCCTTATCCATTTTTATGGTGTATCTATAGTGACCTCTTCTGTTCCAGGAAGGCGTCAGCACCCCCGTAGTGTAGCGGTCAATCATGCAGGACTTTGGATCCGGCGACACCAGTTCGAATCTGGTCGGGGGTATTAGAACGGAAGGATCTCCAACGTTCTTTTTTTCTCTCGCGCATTTTCTGCCCATTTGGCCGATCCCCATCATTCCCCTGCCCCTGAAAAGTCAGAGGCGAAAGGAGAATCGGTCGACCCTGCTCGACTCCACTCCCTCCGTTCTGTTCCGCTCGCACCGTCTTCCTGGCTTTCATTGCCGTAGGAAGGTAAGGGTGACGCCCGTGATTTCGTTGCAGGCTCCTTATCACCGGCTATAGCTCTCCCGCACCTCCCAGCCCGTTGAAAACGGACTGTTCGGTGCTGATGGGTGGCGTCGTTGCTGACGATCAGTGACTCGCGGTGCTCGACCTTGTGCTGATGCACTCAATACCCGGTACCGCTCCGGCCGTTGTGGCCGGGTAGTCATCTCTCACACTTTCGCTCCCCATGAGGCTGAGCCAGTATATCCTCAAAGAACAGATGCAGATGGATGAGTGAGGAACCACCTCTTGTCAGATGTCCAAGCTGCGGGTCGTTATTGACATCCCCGCTTGATGATTCCGGCATGTGGGAGTGTCACTATCAC
>JAJRBU010000016.1 GCA_028679315.1 Methanoregulaceae archaeon | reverse complement strand
CCGTTCACATCACCCGTCATTTGAACCACTTCTACTTGCGCCCTCTGCACCATGACCTTCAGCACGATAATCGCATCAGCAAGATTCGCCAGGCCGTCCCCATTCACATCTCCTAGTATCGGAGGCTGGATCGTCGACAGAAGAACCCCTGTGCCGATGTCCCCATCAAGAATGATCTGTTCCTCACTGTCCAGAACGAACCAATCTCCTTCTCTGTCCAGCAGCGTGATTTCACTGGTTCCTTCGCTCTTGCACCGGAAAGCCACGGTCCCAAGCCGAATATTGTTCGCTGCGAGCCCCTCAAGGCGAAATCCGGCCATGTCTATTTCCCCCGGCGTATCCGTCATCAGGTAGGAGATAGGCCAGTTGACCGTCTCCACGCTCGTATCTGCTGTCACCACTTCCAGCTTGGCAGAGTCATAGCTCAACTTGAAACCCATGCTGATAAGACCCGGCGCCAGCACATTGGAAACGTAAATGTCCACCACTACGGCATCTCCTGCCTTCATCGGCCAGGAGGAATCATATTTCCCGTCCCGGACAAAATCAGCATTGAACACCAAGGCTGCTTCACCGTATGAAGTCGATGCAAGGGCAAAGGCGGCAATAAAGAAGATCGTGATTTTTCGCATGACAGCAATCCTTTCCTCTAACCTACTTTTCCTCAGCCTCGTCCTTTTTCTGCAATGCAATCCGGATATTGTCGTTCGGACTCCTGGACTCTTCCATGCCTCTAAAATCGCTCAGGAAAGTCTCAACCCACTGCGCAGGTTGCTCACCCTTCGCCTTCTTTGTTTTCTTTGCCTTTCTTACATCGATCAGTTCTCCGTCATCGTAATGAGCAAAAAGATCGACTAGGCCCGAACTTGATGATTGGCTCAAGGGCTTGCGCTCAAAGGTCTTGATTTCTGACCCCAGAGCGGAAGTCTTGACCTGCCATGCGTCCAGGACCTGTCCGAAGGCAACGTCCTGCGATAAGTTCCATCCGATCCCCGATCGTGGCGAGGTATTGAACCATATCCCCGCATTAAAAGAAGAGTAAAAAGCGGAGTTCATTCTGCCCGCAGGGGCCATGGAATCAGTGGCCCCCGGCCCAATGAGACTTGAACCGATCCGCTCGTCCTGAGGTATCGAAGGGGGAGCAAGCATGCCAACTGACGAATCCTGGCCATGCAACGATGATTCAGCATGAACGGGAGTCTGGGATTGCTCATCACCTGCACCCTCAGGCAGGGGCGGATCCGCTACCTTCAAGGTGTTGGAGGTGTAGGTACCGTCTTCATCCGTGGCCGTAGCGGAAACCTGGTATGCATCCCAGCCGATACTGCCGAATTCGGGCGCAAAGACCCCAAGGTCATCATTATCCACATCATTATCCGTGTCAAAGTCACCCAGACCTCCCACATTGCCCTGGCGGTACTGGAGCACAAACCTGAGGGCGTCAATCCCGTCCACGTCTCCGTCGCCGTCAAAGTCACCCGGTAGGGGAAGGGGCTCTGTATAGGTGTGTTCCACTGAAGATGGGTTCCCTTCTACGGGCTGCACCGTGCCGTCGCCCCAGTTAATGTCCCAGCCTTGGATCCTATCCTCGCCTGGATCAGAGGAGGAGAGGGCAAGTTCATAGGGCACACCGGTGTAAGCCTTGTCTTCTCCTGAGATTGTCAGGGCGGGAGCAATATTGTTGACTGTGACTGTAAATGTTTCGGAATCGAAAAGAGGAAAGGACGCATCATGGTCTGTCACCTTAACAGTCACATCGATCTCCAACGGTCCATCGGGCGGAATCCAGGTAAAGATGCCTGTCTCATGGTCAATAGTCGCACCGTCAAGGGCATTTTCCAGTGTGAAGCTCAGGAAATCGCTAGGATTCGGGTCGCTCGCAATCACAGCGAAAGTTAGAACACTACCTTCATCAACAATCCTGTCCGGAACAGCTTCCATCTCCGGGGCGTAATTCTCGATAACATAGATCTGGGCATCCGGCTCACCCGGCGCTGTCTCCACATTCCCAACGTTATCCCTGGCAATGCTATAGAACGAATAGGTATGCCCGCGAAGACCGGTGTAGGTGGCGGAAAGGTCTGCACTGTCGTTCAGCCATAGGGTATAGGCGCCACTGTCCCTAGAAACATAGATATCATAGGAGGCTACGCCTGAACCATTGGTATCATCACTTCCGGACCACTCGACAAGGAAGCTCACGGTTTCAGAGTTATCAGCCAGGGGCGAGACACTGCTTGTGGGATCGCCTGAATCAATGGTGTTGAGGCATTCTTTAGCCGGAGCTGTGCCCTTCGACGGGTCGTGCGGGTCTACCTGGTTGGTCGCGATGGCCGGCTGGCTATCGAAGGAGATGAGCGCGATGTTCTTGATCTCGGTGCCGGTGGTCACGCCTTCTTTCGGATCGATAGTGTAGGAGATGGACCCCATGCCACGGCCGGTGCCATCCTCGGGCGGCAGGAAGCCCGTCAGCACATCAGGAGGCAGCCCGGTCTCGGGATTGAGGGACTGAAACAGGGCGGTGACTACCCCCGTACTATAGTTAATCCCCGCCTCGATCTGGACATCAAAAGTTTGATTGTTGTAGGTCATGGGCACAGTCGTCTCGAAGTGGCCACTGTCAGCCGGGACGTTAATGAGGATGTCGCCGAAGGCGATCTCTGTCAGTTCGAAACTGCCCCAGTCGAGGTCGGAGTCAAGCTGATCGGTAATAAATACCTGCTGGGCCGGGGCCGTAGCTGAGGATTCATTCTCGAAGTCGATGCGGTAGGGAACGGTGGTCTCGCAGGAGATATAGGCAGTTGGGCCATAACCGGCAGGGCCGGTGAGGGAGTTAGGGTCCGAAGCGGCGGAGATGGCGCTACCCCATCCCTCAAAAATAGCCGACCAAGAGTCATAAATATCTTTTATGGCACCTGCTAATTCATATAGATATCTAAATGTTAGGGATGCTTCAGAGTTTAGCGAAGATAGAAGCTTAGGTAAGAGGTCCACAATGTCGCCTACTATTACAGCACTTTCATCAAGTCCAACAATTCTCGCCATATCACCGACAAAACCATTATTCAACGATATCTCAACATCCGTAACTCCACCCGCTATTTGAGCAACACCAACTGCGCCGGCATAAGCCGCATAGAATGCCAACACCCCAACTCCCATCATGGCTAACGGGCTTGCAGCTACGGTTCCCGATACAATTCCAGCAAAGAAAAGACCTGCTCCTATCACTTCAAATGTGCCCAAAGCTACTTGTGACCATATCACCAGGCCAGATGGATCAACAGAATCGATAACCGAGTTATTCGCATAAGAATAAAGATTGATTCCACCATTAATTCGAATGGGATCCTGCTGAACAAATCTCCCAAGCTCCCTGTCATACTCCCTCGCCCTCATATTCTGGTTCCCCGCTCCTTCCTCCATCACACCTAACTGCCCAATGTACTGGAATGGATTGACCAGATTTTCGCTTCTCGTAAGGGATATGCCAAAAGGATCATAGCGGTAGATATTCGCAATTGATCCTTCCTCTGTCGTCACGTCACTCGTACTCCCTAATGCATCGTAAGTGTAGTAGGCAGTGCTCGGGCCGATGATGCCGGCCACCAGACCCAAGCCGTAGTTGTATCGAGCGAGGATATTGCCCACTGCATCGTATTCTCCGACGACGTCACCTAGTCCCACAGGATCAATCATATAGTAGGTCGTAATTCCATTCTCCGTTGTTGACACACGGTTACCCTGACCATCGTAGGCGTACTGCCAGGTGCCGTCCGGTGAAGTCACAGAGATAAGCCGGTTTTCGTCGTTGTAGGTGTATGTGGTGGTTCCCGCGGGGGAGACTTCTCTGACGAGGTTGCCGTCAGCGTCGAAAAAATAG